>JAIPJC010000057.1 GCA_021734345.1 Kiritimatiellales bacterium
CGGGATAGACGGTCGATTCGTAAATCACCACATCGCCCTTGGAAATCACCTTGCCGACGGTTTCGCTGGCCTTGACGAGTGGCGTGAGATCGGGGCGGTTGGAGTTGTCGACCGGAGTGGGGACGGTGACGATGTAAACGTTGCAGGTTGCTAGTTGTTGAATGTCGGTGGAGAACTCCAGATGGGTTGCGGAGGCGAGTTCCTCGGGGGAGCATTCGAGAGTGTGGTCCTTGCCGGATGCCAGCTCGGCGACACGCGACGTGTTGATATCGAACCCAAGGGTTGGAAACTTTTTCCCGAACTCGACGGCTAAAGGTAGTCCGACGTAGCCCAGACCGATGATGGCGATACGGACATCGGTCAGAGGCCTTGGGCGTGAACCGTTCCCTTTGGTCTCTATTTGTTCAGACAAATTATCGGTCGCTTCGCTCGCGGGGGCTTTAGGCTTTGGGTTTTCATTGTTTTTCATGATTTCTCCAGAATATGTTTTAACCACTAATTGACACTAATAAACACTAATTTTAAGAAAACGGGATGACTCGCGCAGAGGCGCAGGGTTCGCGGAGAGGAGTTCCAGCGCCGGAGGCGCGGCATTAAGTTTTAGGATTTAAGATTTAGGTTTTAGGGGAGGAGAAGAGCGAAGCGGTATTAGGTTTTAAGAGTTAGGTTTTATGACCATATAAACACCCCTTTCATGGCCTGCCACGGGATGATTTTCGTTTCCTGCCGCGTCATTTGTTTATCACCGGCATAGATTATGGATTTTGATTCCAATGCTCCAAGATTGCGCTCCAGCACGGCAAGTCCCTTGAAAAAATCGGAGGATACCGTCATGGAGGATTTGATTTCATAGGCATTCAATGCCAATTCCGTTCCTGTGAGCAGATCGACTTCATTTCCATTACTATCCCGGTAGAACCATAGCTGCTCTGACAACCCTGCATGATTTTGCTGCTTGTAGGCTTCGCTAACGATGAGTGTTTCAAACAATGCTCCGCGCAAAGGGTGTCCTTGCAAATGCGCAATTTTATGAATCCCCAATAAAAAGCAAACCAACCCCGTGTCTAGAAAATAGAGTTTGGGACTTTTTACCAACCGTTTTCCAATATTGGCATGCCAAGGCTGCAAGAGTTTGATGATCCCACTGGCTTGAAGAACGGTTAACCAGCTTTTTACGGTGTTGTGTGTTATGCCGCACTGATTGCCAATGGACTGCATATTCAACAACTGTCCTGTCCGCCCGGCACATAGTCGCAAAAACGTCTCGAAGCGACCAAGGTCGGTTACTGACAAGATCTGTCGCACATCCCGCTCCAGATAGGTAGAGACATAAAATGAAAGTGCTTCGGATGGGTTCAAATGCTGATCATGAATACGGGGATAAAAGCCCGTATACAGCAACTTATCCAAAGATAGATCCTCTGCACTCCCATATAGCTCGCCCAAGGAAAAGGGAAGCAATCGGGCAACCGCCGTCCGGCCAGCAAGCGACTGCGATACCGTTTCCATCATCTCAAACTGACGTGAGCCAGTCAGAATGAACATGCCGTTCTGTTGTTTTTCATCGACCAAGGTCTGGATGTAGGAAATCAAATCGGGAACATACTGCACCTCGTCGATGACCGCACCTTGAGGAAAATCGGCTAAAAAGCCGCGCGGATCAACCCTGGCGAATTCCCGGTTATCCAAATCTTCAAGCGATACATACGGTTTTTCATTGAACACAGCACGGCACAATGTGGTTTTGCCGGATTGACGCGGCCCAGTGACTGTAATAACCGGATATTCTCCCGCCCATTGCCTTAATTTGACTTCTAAATGTCTTTTTATCATCTGCATATAGTCCGCACGGGTTATGCAATATGTCAATCACGTTTATATTTTACATAAACAAGGCAATCATCGCTTCCGCGCAGCAATCAATATGGGTTGCATAAACCAATGAATTCGATTCTTGAATATTCGGATTTCATCGAACCCGCATTCATTCAATTGTTTTTTTAAAGCAACCGGGCTGATGCCAATTTCGTGGGTGTTGGAAAGGCGGGCAACGCGATAGGAGGAGAAGGTGTGAATGAGGTTCGGTTCGTTGAGAATAAAGCACCACCCGCCTGGCCTGAGGCATTTTGAAAAGGATTTGATTGATTTTTTCCAGTCGTGGGCATGGTGCAATGCTTCGTGGACATAGATCGCATCAAAGGGTTCCAGATCGGAAACCGTTTGATGAATATACTCCATGGCCGATGCCCGGAACCGGAGATCGTGCGGAACCCCCTTGGCAATGAGGCTGGCCTTCCGTCTCTCGATCATTTCCTCGGCAGATGCATCCAGCGTGGTGGCCACGACGCTGAATCCGGATGCGGCCAAAAATTCGGCCGGCCAGCACGATTTATCCGCTTCGCAGGCGTCGACCGCCGTATAGGCCGCGCAGTTGACAATCAAATCCGGACGCACCCGATCCAAAACATCCAAACATTGGGAACGGGCGGAAAGATCCACCTCGGGAAGGTCGACACCGGACACCCCGTCCGCCTCCCTGCCAAAGACCTTATGGCAGTCTGTTCCCAGCTGTCCTTTTGAGCCAGTTATAAGTATGTTTTTCATGGGAAAAGGAATGCGACAAAGCTTTTGGGGTTGTTTGTGGTTCGGGATAATAGGCAAGGGATTGGATACACAACATGGAACCCAAATCAGAGGGTTCTTAAGTACGTTCCGGTGTCGGGGCTACTTGATATGGATCCCGGACGGATTCAAAATATGACCTGTATTTCCCCATGATTTACCCTGCACTGATTAACCCCCTAATTTACGAAAATTGAAGGACGTGGAAACGTGACGAATGAGACGAGGCTTCTAATGCGGATGCGTGATGGGCAGTTGCACGATCAGCGCCACCACTGGATCATCGGATGCTCAGCATTTTCAATACATTCTGTGGGTCTCTGGAGCTGTGGAACACTCCGTAAACCGTAATGGTGCCTGCGGAAAAATGATAGTAGATGCTGTATGGAAAACGCCGCATCAATGCGCGCCGAAGAGAACCGTAGACCTCTTCACACTTTTCGGGGAATTCCTGAAGCTCCTCAAACCCCGCATAGGCCATGCGGATGAATTCTCCACCCAGACCATCAGACCGGCTTTCATACCAGTCGCGGACGTCCGCCAAGTCATCGGCGATTTCGGGAACATAGAAAATACGCATCGTCTATCCCCGCGAGCCCAAGGCATCCCGCAACTGTTGATCGTTGAGCAGTGCGGAAGGATCATGCCGATATTTTTCTACCCGTCGATCCAGTTCCTGCTTATGGCTATCCGGAACCGGTATTCGCTTGGATTGAGGACGAATGGAGTCCCACACATCCTCCACAAGCAGTATCCGCTGCTCAACCGGCAACTTTAGCACGTTGTCTATTTCGGCTATTGTCATTCTGTCATCCTCCACACATTTGGTTGTTTTCGATCTCTCAATGAGCTTGGAGCGTAGGGTTGCGCATCCTTTCTGTCCAGCACAACAACCTGATGTCCTTCGGCCACGAGGACATCGACAATATGCGAGCCGATGAAGCCAGCTCCTCCGGTTACGAAAAATTTACTCATGGGATATCTGTTGCTGGGTGTTGGGGTCGTAATGTGTAAGCGTCAAGGGAGAGTTGAAAGGATCGAGGCTACCAGAATTCAGCTTTGTGTTTTAAACGAGAGGATTGCCGCTGATTTTAACCGTGTATTGAACTATACAGAAGAGAGAGAGGAACATCCCCGCTCATGCTACCGCCCGCGGTCGATTGCCATCCCCCACAGCAAAACCTTCCAAATCGACCCTTATCAACCGTGTATTTCCCACCTGCATGTGCCGCACTCCGAAACGGTTATGTGACAACCAAAAGATGGAAGCATGATTCCGCCGAAATCTCAACCCATCTGTTCAATAATTTTTGAACAAACGGGTTCGAGAGCGGATTTGACTGCGAATGAACATAGGGGGACGAAGATTTTCGTCGCGTGTTATACCAACTTCAGCTTGAAATTGTCCTAATCAATAAGGCAGCCGAGCCGGCTGCGATACGTACCGCAGGCCGCTGGCCTGCCCTTCCTATGGATCAATTTTAAACTGAAGTTGGTATTGGAGGTTCATCCAATACATGACCTATAGGGAATCCCGCGCGGAGCCGCCAAGACTCGAAAATCACCAAATAAATGATGTGGCCGCCCATCCGAACGGGGTCAGCGACCCCGTCTACAGCAGCACCATGCAAAGACCAGGATTTCCTTCGCCCATCCGCTGCGAGATGCCATGCGGCTATGCGCTGAGTACGCGCCGACCAAGGAGAAAGCTGATTCCGGTCAGGACTATGAATCCAATGGCGGCCGGCTCGGGAATGGAAATCGTAAAACTGTCGACCGAGAAACCGTTTGAAGGCGAAGTTTCAGCCGTGGCGATAATACGAACGGTTTCCCCTGCTTCCACGACGAAGTTATATGGCGTATCACCGGTTCCCCAAATGCTCCCTTGCGAATCGTAGCTCGATCCCTGCCACAGCCGCACCTCTCCGGCACTGAGTATCCCCCACGAGGAGACGTTCACGTTGGAAAAGAGTACCGATTGATCAAAAACAAGGTCGATGTATTGGCCGAGATTGAGGGCATCGGTGGCATCGGCCCCGGGACCGTTGATACCAAAGCCACTCGCAGTGCGGTTCAACACGCCTTCCGATGCTGTGAAGGTCACGACCACGCCGCCATTGGTCACGCTGGCCGTCGCCTTACCGTCCAGTGCCAGATAGATGGCCGGGTCGTCCAGCATATCGAAAACAACCAAGTTCGAAAAGCTGCTGGTCACCAACCCCAAACCAACCAATGTGACAAATACGGCCTTTTTCATGTACGAGCCCTCTTATACCCGTGTTGAAAACTTTCCGGTCTAAAGTAGGATGAGCATCTCGCTCGTTTCCCGTCGCCCGGAAGCAAGCGGGACGCATGCTCTTCTTTCGCAATATGTGCCGACTGGTTTTTGCACATGGTATTATTCACAACGCTCCTATTCGACGATGACGCGGTAGAAGCCGGCCGGGTTGGTGGTTTCAATGTTCCAAACCGAGTTTGAGGAAAAAGGTGCCGAAACGGTGTTCCATCCATTGGAATCAGTCAACCCGGTGCGATACTGCAAAACATAGTTGGTGCTGGCTATTCCGCTGAACGAGGCCGATACCGATTGAGTTCCGTTTGATGTGACCAGCGACAGGGAAAGCTCGCTGGCTGACTCCATTACGGTTACATCGATCCCGTCGAGACCCACGACGCTCGCCCCCGTGGTATAGAATTCAATCTCGGTGTTGGCCGTTACGAACAGATTGGTATCCAGATAGTCGCTTGTTCGATTTGAAAGCTCCAAATCATGAATTTCGAGGCCTATGCCATCTATCGATACCATGATGGATTCATTCGTTGTGAACTGATTGAAGTCCAACCGATTGATCCGAATGTCCTTGTTGAAGGAAACGACCAGTTTTTCGCCGGGATCGAATGCATCGGTATCGTCCCCTGAATTAAAGATGGTGATGCCCAAACTATCAACCGTGACGTTGATATTCTGGTCTCCCGCTCCAGAGCGGGCCGTTATTTGCAGCCCAGGTATTTCAACCACATTGGTTGTGATTCCGGCATAACCCGCTCCATCCAACAGATCACCCGTCGTCAGAGTTTCTCCTCCGACCCCCTCCAGCACAATCATCTGGGCCTGAACCCCACCCGCCAATATTAACGCCATCAACACTAGTCGATTCATGTCTATCTCCTTTTTTTGCATTCACCACAATATTCAAGCGATTGTGCAAAATAAGAAAATATCAACCAGTATAAATAATATATTATTTTAGTAAAAAATACTAAATTAGTATTTTTTACTACTACATTATTATTCAAAGTTCTGCGGATTAATATCAGTATGGGGCCAGTCGCCCTCCGTTGATCCGAGGGGTCGCGTACTGAGCAATGGAAAACCCGGCGGATGCCGGAAGCAGAAATCCGCTTATGAAAGGTTAATTCGCGAAACGCGTCAGGAAATCCGCATATGCCAAAGCGATGCCATCAGCCAGTTCAATTTTGGGAGCCCAGCCCAACTTCATCAGGCGGGAGGAGTCCATGAGCTTGCGAGGCGTGCCGTCGGGCTTGGTGGCATCCCATTCGATTTCGCCTTTGAAGCCGACAGCCGCCTTTACGGTTTCGGCGAGTTCCTTGATGCTGACTTCTTTGCCGGAGCCGACGTTGATATGAGACTGCACTGTGCCGGATTCATCGGTGAAAGCCATGTCTGCATATGAGGCCTTCTCAAGAAGAAAGACACAGGCTTCGGCCAAATCGTCGCTATAGAGGAATTCGCGCAGCGGCGAGCCGCTTCCCCAGCAGGCGAGCTTGGTTGCTGGTTGTTGGTTGCTGGTTGTTTGGGTTACACCCGACTTGGCGAGCCAAAGGAGCAGTTGCTCGTTGCTGGGTTGCTGGGTTGCCGAATCTTCCTTGCCTGACAACCGAGAACTACCATTCAACAACTCGCTCTTGAAAACGCGGGCGAGCTCCGCGAAGTCTTCGTTTTCAAGGGCCTTGGCCAAGTGCATGCGCCGGAGGAAGGCGGGCAGGACGTGGGAGTTTTCGGGGTGGTAGTTGTCGCCAGGGCCATACATGTTCGTCGGCATGGCGGAGATGAAGTTGGTGCCGTATTGGCGGTTGTAGGCATCGCACAAACGAATTCCGGCAATCTTGGCAATGGCGTACGGTTCGTTGGTCGGCTCCAGCGGTCCGGTCAGGAGATGTTCTTCCTTCATCGGTTGCGGGGCATGCTTGGGATAGATGCAGCTGGAGCCAAGAAACAAGAGCTTCTTCACGCCATGCTTGTAGGCGGAGTGGATCACGTTCGCCTCGATCATCAGGTTTTCATAGATGAACTGCGCGCGATAGGTACTGTTGGCCACGATACCGCCCACCTTGGCCGCAACGAGTACGACATACTCCGGCTTTTCCGTCGCGAAAAAATCATCGACCGCCTGCTGGTTGATCAGGTCCAGTTCGCCGATCGAGCGCCCAATGAGATTGGTGTAGCCATGCCGTTCAAGCGCTCGCCATATTCCGCCGCCAACAAGGCCCAAATGCCCCGCCACATATATCCGCGCATCGCGCGAAATTTTGGTTGTTGGTTGTTGGTTGTTGGTTGTTGAGGTCATAATCAAATTCCTTGTTGTTGGTTGCTGTTTAATGCTCAGGGACACCAGTAGATGCGCACCGTTTTAGATAGGCTATGTAGCCGTTTAACACCTTCCACGCATTTTCCGTCAAACTTCTCGTCAAAGCATATTGCTCATCAGTCAAATATCCATCGTCCAGAGCCACGATCAGATGATCCAATGTTTCTGTTAGGGAACCGCGCGCAGTCCGGCAAAACTGAATGTTCTCTTGATGGTGATGGCGGCCATAGCCTTCCGCAATATTTGCCGTGACCGACCGGGAGGAACGAATGATCTGATCCTTTAAGCGGTACGTTTCATCTCGGGGAAGCGTCTTGCAGAATGAGGAAACGGCTTTGCGTAATTCTCTTGCAAGCTTGTAGCACTCCAATTCTTCAAACGTATTCATGCAACAAACCTTCCCCAACAACCATCAACGAAACAACCAACAACTAGAACCCTATTTCATAATTCGGATTATCGAGGAGACGCAGATCGCCGTCGGTCATGATCTGGACGAGCTCCGCAAACTTGACCTTGGGTTCCCAGCCAAGCTGCCGCTTGGCCTTGGCCGGATTGCCGAGCAGTTGTTCGACTTCGCACGGGCGATAGTAGCGCTCATCCATGCGGACAACGACTTCTCCAGTTGCCTTGTTCTTGCCGACCTCCTTCACATCCTCGCCTTCCCACACGATTTCAATGCCAACGTGTCCGAATGATTTCTCGATGAATTCGCGGACGGTATGCATTTCGTTGGTAGCCACAACGTAATCGTCGGGCGTGTCTTGCTGCAGCATCATCCACATCATGGCGACGTAGTCAGGGGCGTAACCCCAGTCGCGAAAGGCGTTGATGTTGCCCATATAGAGGCACTTCTGCAGACCACGCGAAATACGGGCGACGGCCATGGTGATTTTGCGCGTCACGAAGGTTTCGCCGCGGCGCGGGGATTCGTGGTTGAACAGGATGCCATTGCTGGCGTGCAGGCCGTAGGATTCGCGATAGTTCTTGACGATCCAAAAGCCATATTGCTTGGCGACAGCATAGGGCGAGCGCGGATAGAACGGCGTGGTTTCGGTCTGCGGAACCTCCATCACCTGTCCGTACAACTCGGAGGTGGAAGCCTGATAGAAGCGGCACTTGATGCCGGTCTCGCGGATGGCGTCGAGCAGTCGCAACACGCCGATCGCATCGGCCTCGGCCGTATATTCCGGAACCTCGAACGAAACCTGCACATGCGACTGCGCCGCCAGATTGTAGATTTCCGTAGGCTGGATCTTTTCGATCAACCGGTTGAGGTTGCTCGAATCCGTCAGGTCGCCATAGTGCAGGAACATTTTAACACCGCTCTCATGCCGATCCTTGTAGAGGTGGTCGATCCGATCGGTATTGAACGAACTCGCGCGACGAATGATGCCGTGGACCTCGTACCCTTTTGCCAACAACAGTTCTGCCAAATAGGAGCCGTCCTGCCCCGTAATTCCAGTGATCAATGCTTTCTTCATTTTTCTCCTTTTCTACAAAGTGGTTGACGTTACTCGACGGTCACGGATTTGGCGAGGTTGCGGGGCTGGTCTATTTCGCAGCCGCGGGCGGCGGCGATGTGGTAGGCCAGCAACTGCAACGCAACGACGGTCGGGATCGGCGCGATGCAGGGCGGGCAGTCGGGCACGACGATCATGTCATCGAATCCTTCGGCGGTGGCTTCGTCGCCTTCGCTCACAACCGCGATGACCGGAGCCTTGCGCGCCTTGCATTCCTCGGCGTTGCCAAGGGTTTTTTCCTTGCCCGGAATATTGTTGAGCAGCGCGATGATCGGCGTATTTTCCTGCAACAGCGCGATCGGGCCGTGCTTTAGTTCGGCGGCGTGGTAGCCCTCGGCATGGATATAGCTGATTTCCTTCAACTTGAGCGCGCCTTCCAGCGCCACCGGATAGAGATAGCCGCGCCCGATAAAAAAGGCGTTTTCCTTGTCGGCATATTTTTTCGAGATCCCCTTGATGGCGTCGTTTTGCAGCAGCACCTTTTCAACCAATTCCGGCAGACGCGCAATCCATTGGCAGAGCTCTTCGCCCTGGTGGCGCGGCATGCGGCGTCCACGCGCCAGCTTGAGGGCCATCATGAGCATCACCGCCACCTGGCAGGTGAACGCCTTGGTGGAGGCCACGCCGATTTCGGGACCGGCGTGCAGGTAGACGCCCCGGCCGGTTTCGCGCGCAATGGTCGATCCGACGACGTTGCACAACCCGGCGACCACGGCGCCCTTGTGCTTGGCTTCGCGCACGGCGGCCAGCGTGTCGGCCGTTTCGCCCGATTGGCTGATCGCCACGACCAAGTCGTGCGGCGTGACGATCGGGTTGCGGTAGCGGAACTCGGCCGCCTGCTCCACCTCGGCGGGGATGCCGGCCATTTCCTCAATCGCGTATTCGCCGACCATGCCGGCATTCATCGATGTCCCGCATCCCACCACCAGCACACGGCCAATCTGTGCGACATCACGCGGAGAGAGATCGAGCCCGGAAAGAATCGATGTGCCCATGTCGAAATCCAACCGGCCGCGGATGGCGTTGCGGATGGCGTCGGGCTGTTCGAACATTTCCTTGAGCATGAAATGGGCGTGCGTGCCTTTTTCGGCAGAACCGGCATCCCAATCCATTTCGGTGATCTCGCGATTGACGGGTGAGTGCTGCAGGTCGAACATCTGCACGCCGTCGCCGGTGACAACCGCCATGTCGTAGTCTTCGAGATACATGGCGTCGCGGGTGTGCGGGATGATGGCGGCGGCATCGCTGGCAATCACCGTTTCGTCGGCACCGAGGCCGATTACGATCGGGCTGCCGCAGCGGGCCGTGACCAGCTTGCCGGGTTCGCGGTCGGTCATCACGACGATGCCGTATGTGCCCTTGACCTTCTTGAGAGCCTCGCTCACGGCCCTTTCGAGATTGTCCGTGTAGCAATAGGCGATCAGTTGGATCAGAGCCTCGGAATCGGTTTCGGAAACGCATTCGATGCCGTGCCGCGACAACCCGGCCTTGATTTCCTTGTAGTTCTCGATAATGCCGTTATGCACCATCGCAAAATGGCCGGAAGCATCGAGGTGCGGGTGGGCATTCACTTCGTTTGGCGCGCCGTGCGTCGCCCAACGGGTATGTCCAATGCCCATCGTGGCTTGATGAATTTCAACCAGTTGCGATGCGTCGACCTTTTCGCGCAAGGCCTTGATCTTGCCTGCATTCTTGACGACCCCGATATGGCCGTTGTACAGGCAGGCCACTCCGGCCGAATCATAGCCGCGATATTCCATCCGCCGCAGCCCATCCACCAAAATTTCCGATGCGTTCCGTTTTCCAACGTATCCAACAATTCCACACATAATTTTAGTTCCTGTTTTTAAAATTCGCTTTGCGTACCGTGTATTTCCGATTTCCAGCCCGCGGAAGCCAGCCTAAAAACCATTCCATAAATCCAATCCCGCGCCGCCCCGGCACTATTCCTTTGATCTCAAAGGGTTCTTCATGCGGTGCTCCAGCGCCTCGGAAGGGAACTCGGCCTCGACCAAGGTGCCCAGCATTTCCATTAGGACCGCGACACGATCCTGCGCCGGCATCAGCTTGATCACCTTCACCTTCAATCCCCGTAGCGAGCCGTCCAAAACCGTGGTTTCCTCGCCGACTTCCAGCGGAGCCACGGCATCGACCACACTCTCCTTGTCGACCTCTTTCCGGAGCGCCTCGATGACGGCCTCGGGCACCGGAACATACCGTTCGTTGAATACGGGAATGGTCAATACGCCCGGAGCAAAGGACACCGCACGCTTTAGTTCATACAGATCAAAGCGGGCAAACAAATAGCCCGGAAACATAGCCTCCTGAAACCAAACCGGTCCGCGCACCGTCTTGCGCCGAAAGCGGATCTGTGGACAGAAAACCTCCAAGCCATGCAGCGTTGCCAGGCCATTGGCGGCCATCCGCTCCTTCTTGGGCTTCGAACGCACGCAATACCAGTGTTCACCGGTTAGAAATGGAGAGGAAGATTGCATGGCTCAACTACCGATCAATTTAAGGATTAGCGGGAGTGTCTGGCCTGCCCGTTTCTGCCAATTCGCCAGCAGATCTATTTTTTCCTGCAGCATGGCCTTGTCGGCCCCGTCGTGCTGCGCGAGCAGTTCGCGAACCCGGGCGATGTGTTCTTTCCCGTTGTGGACGTGCGGCTGGATTTGCTCACTGGCAAAACCCGAGGCGATTTTCCGCAGCGAGGTTTCCTCCAAATAATAATCCTTGCGGTCGTCCGGAAGATACGTCGTCCGAATCGCCCCGAAGGAGCGCAGGATCTTCAGCCCCTGGCTGGTGGATCCCTTGCTGATGTTCAGCCGGATGCGGCAATCATCAAGACAAAGCGGCATAGGCGAGACAAAGAGCAAACCATAGATCTCCCCCACTGAACGCGGAAGGTTCAAGACATCGGCCATGCGCACGAACATTTCGATGACCTCGCGCTCCAAATCTCCAAGCGCAGAAAGGGGTTCCGTTTCGGGACTCATGATGTTCACAATTTATTGAACAAACGGTTTATGCGCAACCCTTTTTATTGCAGGAGACGGTTCGGGTTCATGAAAACCTGACCCAATGCAAGCCGCATGCCTCGTATTTGAAGGTGTCGGAGGTGTTTCACAAGAACAATATCACAGTTAAAAACCTCGATTTACCGCAACTTTTCGGCTGAAAACACACCATTCCACTATTAAGCACTCATATTTATCACATTTATACTTTACTATTCCGATCATGTTTATATGTTATACCCCCATTGAAACAAACGGAGACAACAATGAGCCATTTTAGCCATGAAAATATTGCAACCATCCAAGCCGAACTTAGCGAGGCTTCCGCAGAGGAAATCATCGCCTTTGCCGCAGAAAATCTGACGAACCCTGTATTCGCCACCTCGCTCGGACAGGAAGACCAGATCATTACCGACCTGATCGCCAAGAGTGGATTAGACATTTCGATCTTCACACTCGATACAGGTCGCCTCTTCCCTGAAACCTACGACCTGATCGCCGCCACCGAAGAGAAATATGGACTGAAAATACAGATTGCCTTCCCCGACGCAACCGAAGTCGAACAAATGGTGGCCGAAGAAGGCATCAACCTGTTCCGCAACAGCATTGAATCCCGCAAGCGTTGCTGCGGGGTGCGGAAGATCCATCCGCTCAAACGTTTCCTCGGAAAATCCGATGGCTGGATCTGCGGCCTGCGCCGCGACCAATCCCCCACCCGCACCGACATGCATGCGGTCGAGTGGGATGCCGGAAACAATATCCCGAAGTTCAACCCGCTCATCAACTGGAGCATTGACGACGTGCAAAACTACTTGAAAGAAAACGACGTTCCCTACAACCCGTTGCACGACCAGGGATTTATCAGCATTGGCTGCGCCTGCTGCACCCGCGCCGTCCAGCCGGGCGAAGACATCCGCGCCGGCCGCTGGTGGTGGGAGAACCCCGAACAGAAGGAATGCGGACTGCACAACAACCCCAACAGACCAATACGCAATACCTAGTACGAAATACGGAAAGGATCCAGACCATGAACTATCAATTAAGCCAGTTGAAACAGTTGGAAGCGGAGAGCATCCGCATCATACGCGACGCCTACAGCCAGTTCGAGAATCCGGTCATGCTCTACTCGATCGGCAAGGATTCGGGTGTGATGGTGCGCCTCGCGCAGAAAGCATTCTATCCGGGCAAGGTCCCCTTTCCCTTGCTGCACGTCGACTCCACCTTCAAGTTCAAGGAGATGATCCAGTTCCGCGACCAGTTCTGCCAAGACGAGGGTCTCGATCTGCTCGTACACTCCAACGAAGAAGGACGGGCCTCCGGTGCCAGCCCCTTCTCGTTGGGTAGTCGAAAATATACCGACCTCATGAAAACGCAGGCGCTGCTGCAGGCGCTCGACCACCATAAATTCGACTGTGCCTTCGGCGGTGCCCGCCGCGACGAAGAAAAGTCCCGTGCCAAGGAGCGCATCTTTTCCTTCCGCGACCAGCACCATCAATGGGACCCCAAGAACCAGCGCCCGGAGCTGTGGGCCAACTACAACGCCCGCGTCAATCCCGGCGAAAGCGTCCGCGTGTTCCCGCTCTCCAACTGGACGGAGCTCGATATCTGGCAATACATCCGCCTCGAGAACATTCCGATCGTGCCGCTCTACTTCGCCAAGAAGCGCCCCGTGGTCGAACGCGGCGGAATGTGGGTCATGGTCGACGACGAACGCTTGCCGCTTGACGGCGAAACGCCAAAGGAAATGATGGTTCGCTTCCGCACCCTCGGTTGCTATCCGCTGACCGGGGCCGTCGAGTCCGAAGCCGACACCGTCGAGAAGATCGTGCAGGAAATGATGACTACCCGGCTGAGCGAGCGCTCCACCCGCGCCATCGACAAGGACGGGGACTCCTCGATGGAGCAGAAGAAACGCGAAGGGTATTTCTAGGCCATAGGCTTTAGACATTAGACTTTAGATAAACAAAGGAACCTCCCATGGACATTGACCAATTTTTAAACCAGCACGAAAACAAAAGCCTGCTGCGCCTGCTTACCTGCGGCTCGGTGGACGACGGCAAATCAACCCTGATCGGTCGCCTGCTCTATGACAGCAAGTTGATCTTCGACGACCAGATCAGCGCCCTGCATGCCGACAACGAAAAAGTCGGCAACGCCGGCGAAGGCGAGATCGACTATGCCCTGTTGCTCGACGGTCTCAAGGCCGAGCGCGAACAGGGCATCACCATCGACGTCGCCTACCGCTACTTCGCCACGCCCAAGCGTAAGTTCATCATTGCCGACACGCCCGGCCACGAACAATACACCCGCAACATGGCCACCGGCGCCTCGACCGCCGACCTCGCGCTCATCCTCATCGATGCGCGCTACGGCGTGATCACCCAGACCAAACGGCACACCTTCCTCGTCTCGTTGCTGGGACTCAAGCACATCGTTGTCGTCGTCAACAAGATGGACTTGAAGGACTTCGACGAATCGGTATTCAAATCCATCTGCGCCGACTTTAAAGCGTTCAGCGCCGAGCTCAACCTGCCGAACGTTACCTTCATCCCGATCTCCGCGCTCAAGGGCGACAACGTCGTTGAAAAATCGGAACGGATCCCGTGGTACAGCGGCCAAGCACTGCTTCCAATCCTGGAAGAGGTGGATGTAGTTGCCGCCGCCAACCTCGACGACTTCCGATTCCCGGTCCAGCTCGTGAGCCGCCCCGACCTCGACTTCCGCGGCTTTGCCGGGACTGTAGTCTCCGGCACCGTGCGCCCCGGCGACAAAATCAAGGCGCTTCCCTCGCTCAAGCAGTCGACCATCAAACGCATCGTTACCGCCGACGGCGACCTCGACGAAGCCTTTGCACCGCAGTCGGTCATGCTCGAACTCAACGACGAGATCGACATCTCCAACGGCGAGATGATCGTACACGCGGAAAACCTGCCCCAGATTTCCACCCACATCGAGGCCTCCATGGTCTGGATGACGGAAACACCGCTCAAGGAAGGCAAGACCTACATCATCCGGCACACCAGCCGGACCACCAAGGCCAAGATCACCGAGCTCAAATTCCACGTCGATATCAACACGCTGCAAAAGCACCCGACCAAGGAACTCCAGCTCAACGAAATCGGCCGCATTGTACTGACTACGCACTTGCCGCTCTTCTTCGACCCCTATGTGAAGAACCGCGAAACCGGCAGCTTCATCCTCATCGACCCCATCACCAACGTCACCGCCGGGGCTGGCATGATCGAGCGTCACCTGACCGTCGACAAGGCGGGCGCGGATGTAGGCGGGGAACGCTCCGTTATCAACAGCGTTGACCGCCGCGAATTCCTATGGGAACAAGGCCGCGTAACCCCGGGAAACCGGGCCCAGCGCAACCGCCACAAAGGGAAGTGGGTTCTGTTCATCGGCGATGACCAACGCACGCAAAAGCTAGCTAAGGATCTGGAATACAAACTATTCAACAAAAAGCTCCAGTCCTACTACCTTGGTCTTTCCAACCTCACCGAGGGACTGGAAGCCGATATTGGCGACAACTTCTGGGATCGGGAAGAGCATATCCGCCGGATCGGGGAACTTGGCCGCATTATGACCGACGCCGGACTGATCTTCATCAGCTCGCTCGACCGTGTCGACGACTACGACCTCACCCGCCTGAAGGTTCTCAATTCGCCCAACGAGCTGCTTGTGATTGCCATCGGCGACAGCGTGGTCAATGCACGTCACATCAACCTGCAGCTTAGAAGCGATGGAGATACAGCCGAATTGATCAAAGCCATCGAGGCCGAACTGGACCGCCATACCGGACTCCCCGAATACACCATCTAGGAGTACACGTTGAAGCTATCGACCAAGCCACGCTATGGCCTGCGCATCCTCGCGCAGATTGCCGCCGACGGAGGGGATAAAATCCCCGTCAGCGGCAAGGAGGTCGCGCGCAAGCAAGACATCTCTATAGCGTACATCGAACAGATCCTGATTCCCATGCGCAACGCCGGGATCGTCCGCACCGTCCGTGGCCGCAACGGCGGCTACATGCTCGACCGGCCAGCTAAAAATATTTCCCTGCTCGATATCATCGAGCTCTTCGAAGGCCGCCTTGAGCTCGTCGACGACCACGTCAGCAACGACGCCTCCGGCATCTGGCAACGCCTCTCCCAAGTTCTGCGCGACGAGGCCCAGTCCATCACCGTCGCCGACCTTGCCGAACAGCTCGCCAGCCATGACCCGCCCATCATCGATTTCATCATATAGTCCACCAACTCGATCCGGCAGGATACGGGGCCTGAATAACAACCGGCTCGCGCAGCGTTGGGTGATTAACTTCTAGCTGATAGTGGTGCAGCGCAATTCCACCATTTATTGAAACCTGCTTCGCGCCATATTTTTCGTCGCCGGCAATCGGGCAACCGATCGCAGCGAGCTGGGCGCGGATCTGGTGGTAGCGACCGGTTTCGAGATCGACTTCGAGCAAGGCCAGATCGCCCACCTGTTTAAGCGTCCGGTAGCGGAGAACGGCGCGTTGCGCACCATCATCCCCCTCCCTGCAAACCTCCGCCCGGTGGTGCTCATGCGAGAGCCAGTTGACCAATTCGGCGGATGACTGCGATGGAGCGCCTTCGACCAGTGCGTGGTAGATTTTTTTACAGTCGCGCTTTCGCATGTCTTCATTGAGCCGGCTGAGCGCTTTGCTGGTTCGGGCAAAAAGCACAACACCGCTGACGGCTCGGTCGATCCGATGCACCGCATTAAGGAATATGCTGCCAGCCTTGGCCTTGTCGACCCGCACCCATTCGCGCGCCCAGTCCTCAAGGTTTGGAAGTCCCGTTCCGCTGTCCTGCGTCAACATGCCCGCCGGTTTATTCACAGCCAGAAGATGGTTGTCCGCAAAAAGGACCAACGGTTGCAGGTCGGCGGCTATATATTTGAACTCATTCATGCGTGTTGTTTCTCGAAAATCACTTGTAGGGAGGGAATGGATGAAAACCTTCCCGCCATCTTCCGCACCGTCCCGTTCATCCAAAGGCGGGAAGGTTTTCAACCATTCCCTCCCTACAAAAACTGCACCCGGTCGAGAATATCCATCGGCGTTCCAAGGTATGGATAGTCTGAAGGATACTCGCATAACCCGGCACGTACCGGGTTCATCTCTACATAGCGCCATTTATCGGTCAGGTTCTCGTTGGAACGCAATAGCCGATCGAAAAACTCCTTTTGCCAAATACCTCCATCAAAACCTTCACGGTTCAGTCGTTGTTTGCTCGACGATTTCCAGCGCTGCATAATTCTTGAGAGCTTCTGCTCTCGCTCTATTTTTGGCGATATGACCAAATGCACGTGATCCGGCATAAAGCAGGCTTGCCAAACATTCCAATCCGAGGCATCGGCGCATTTAACAAGGGATTCGAGGGCTATGCGTACTGAGTGGTTAGAAATAAAAATTCTTCGGCGATGATGGCAACACACCGTTACGAAATAGAAGACGCATTGGTCGTCGGGGATCCAGACAGGTATCCGCTTTAGGTGTTTTCGATCTGCCGGTTCTTTCTCCATGCGCTCCTTATTGTAGGGCGGGAATGGTTGAAAACCTTCCCGCCGTCTTCCGCACCGTCCCGTTCATCCAAAGGCGGGAAGGTTTTCAACCATTCCCGCCCTACAAAAAAACACAACCCGCAATCACTTATTAATCCACCGCGCCCAGTTTCCATTGGGCAAATCCATCACTCCGGGCTTGCCGGACAACAGCATTTCACCGCATTCAACCGCGCCACCGTCATGGTATTGCCGCAGCAGGTTGCTCAGTACGATCGGCGAAAAGCCCGGCGTATGGGAGGTGAGCAACACAAAGCTCGGATCGTCGGTAAGGACTTGATTCACCAGATCCAACGTCGTCATCAAACTCTCTTCGATCTTATAGAGTTCTCCTTTTTTACCGCGACCGAACGAGGGTGGATCGAGCAGGACGGCATCATATTGGTTGCCGCGTTTCACTTCGCGGTTCAGGAACTTGATTACGTCGTCGACGATCCAGCGGATGGGTGCGTCCTGCAGGTTGTTGAGTGCAGCGTTTTCGCGCGCCCATTCAACCATGCCCTTGGAGGCATCGAGGTGACAGCACTCCGCCCCGGCCTGCGCAGCGGCAAGCGTTGCCCCGCCGGAATAGGCGAAGAGGTTCAGGAACCTCAACGTGCGGCCCTTTTTTACCGTGGCGGCTTTCAACGTCGCGCGGATCCATGCCCACAGTTCGCGGGTTTCGGGAAATACGCCGAGGTGGCCGAAGTCGGTGGCGGAGAGCTTCATCACGACGCCGTTGATTTCGACGTTCCATGCACTGGAAAGATTTCCGCGGCCCGCCCAATTATGGCCGCCGATGCGATCAAAGCGGGCTGAAGCCGTTTCCCAAAGAGTGGGACTCTGCGGCACCCAGACCGCCTGCGCACACGGCCGCTCCAGCACTTCATCGCCGAATCGTTCCAGCTTCATTCCGTTGCCGCTATCGAGCAGCTCATACTCGTTCTTCATTCAAAACTCCGTTTGCCATCAAACCTTGCGGGTCCGGTCCTTGAAGGGATTGCGCGAGGCCGCCGTTGGCGCATGCATGCTCGAGTGCGCCACGTTGACCAGCACACCAACCATGATCCCCGAAATCAGCAGGCTCGATCCGCCATAGCTGATGAACGGCAGGGCCAGCCCCTTGGTCGGAACGCAGCCGGTCACGACCGCCATATTGATCAGGGCCTGCGTGGTGATCATCATCGTTATGCCGAACGCCATGAACCGGCCAAAATCGTCGCGCGCGCCCAAGGCAATCTTCAGTCCAAGCACAAACAACATGAAATACATGACTACCACGACCACGGCGGCAATCAGCCCCAGCTCTTCTCCAATGATGGGGAAAATAAAATCGGTGTGCGCCTCGGGAAGGTAGTGGTATTTCTGCATGCTGTTGCCAAAACCAACCCCGAAAAGATTGCCGCCCGCAAAGGCGCGCAGCGAGTTGATCAACTGCCAGGCCTTGTCCTGCTGGTATTTTTGCGGATCGAGAAAAGCGAGAATGCGGCTCATCCGTTCCGGATTCTGGAAAATCAGGATCACCACTCCCAGCAAACCCGTGATTCCGGTGACCAGCAAGGGGGCAATGGAAACGCCGCCAATGAACATCATGCACACACCGACGGTTGAAACCAGCATGGTGGTGCCGAAGTCGGGTTCGACGATGAGCAGCACCGCGAAACAGGCCAGCATGCCAAAGGGAATAAGGATGCCGCGCTTGAGCTCGTCGACCCGCCGCTGGCTCCGCGCGAGCCACCAGGAAAACAGCATGATGATCGCCAGCTTTGAGATTTCCGACGGCTGGATAGTCAGCGGGCCGATGCGCAGCCAGCGGTAGCTGCCGTTGATGATGCTTCCCACGCCGGGGACACGCACGAGGAGCAGCATCACGATGGAAACCACGGACAGCGGAATGGCAAGGTGACGATAGAAACGGTAGTCGAAGCGGGCCGCCACGAAGGCGGCTAAAAAAGCAAGCGCCAGCCACAAGAGC
>JAIPJC010000058.1 GCA_021734345.1 Kiritimatiellales bacterium
ACAAAATCAACACGTCAACCGGCAAGGTCTTCACTACAGCCCGTTTTGAAACACGCACCCCTGCAAATAAAGGGCGAAATGAAGGTCAACCCCTAAAAAAAAGGCAATTTCTGGGTCGAATAGCGAAAGACGGGCTAGACGCCGCTTTGGAGTGCGCGGGGTGGACCGCGCTTTTTAAATGGCTTTGCAGGAGTGTTTGAAAGCGGTCTCAAGCGACCGCACTCCAAATTTTTTTTCAAGCTCTTGGATGGAACTGCTGGTGGATGGACTTGAGGCGTTCGGGGTGTACGTGGGTGTAGATCTGGGTGGTGGCGATGTCGGCGTGGCCGAGCATTTCCTGGATGACGCGCAACGGTGCGCCGTTGGCCAGCAGGTGGGAGGCGAAGGAGTGGCGCAGCGTGTGCGGCGTCACGTTTTTCATGATGCCCGCTTCCTTGGTGTATTTCTTGATGATTTGCCAGAGGCGCTGGCGGCATAGGCCTTTTTCACGCTTGGTGACGAAGACGTTCTGGATACGCGGGTTTTCGCAGAGCATGGGGCGGACCTCTTCGAGGTAGCGCCGCATCAGCCGGATCGATTCGTCGCCAACGGGTATGACACGTTCCTTGCGGCCTTTTCCGATGCAGCGGATGTAGCCGTCGTCGACATGGAGATCCGAGAGCTGGAGGTTGGCCAGCTCGGAAACCCGCAGGCCGGAGGCGTAGAAGAGTTCGAGCATGGCGCGGTCGCGTACGCCGAGCGGCTTGCGCAAATCGGGCGCGGCGAGCAGGAGGCCGACCTCCTTTTCCGAAAGCGTGTCCGGCAATATTTTCCAGAGCTTGGGCGAGTCCATGGTGTCGGTCACGTTTTTCCCCAGCATGCCTTCCTGCTGCAGGTAGCGGAAAAAGACCTTGATTGAAACGAGGTGCCGCGAAATGGAGTTGGTCGACATCCCGCGCGCCTTCATCGACATCAGGTGGTCGAGGATCTGCTTTCGGCTGACCTGGTTGAGCGAGGAAACGCCCTTTGTGGCGAGTTCGTCGAGGAACTGCCGGATGTCGTCGGCGTAGGCCTTGCGGGTATTGATGCTGAGTCCCCGCTCGAGCGAAATATAGTCGAGGAAGGTTTCCAGTAGCGCGTTCATTTCGGTGGGTGGCAAAACGTCGGCAGGCCAATGTCGCGGACAAGGTTTCCGGGCACAACATGCTGATCGAGTTCGCCGCATCCGAGCACCGATCGGATGTTTCTAAGAAAGGCAACCATGCCGAACGCCCTGGATTTTGCCTGGTACTGCGCAAGGCGTTGAAGCGCCCGCTGGGAGGAAAATCCGTTTTCCGGAAGCGCCTGGTGGAGCAGGAGCGCCGTATCCAATAGTTCCTTGATGTTTTCTTCGGCATCGCCCCGTTTGATCCGCTGCCAAGCCCCGTTCAGTCGGGGGGGGTGGAATGCCAGTTCGTAGCTGTATTGGAGTTTTTCGCGCGGGGTCATGGCTTGCCTTTCCACATTTCCAGGTCGTTCCGCAGGTTTTCAAGATTCTCAAGCACCAGCGCATCGGTGTTGAAGGGCGGCGGTAGCCGGTCTACGGCTGCCGCAATATCTGAAAATACAGGCGGGGATTGGGAGCACAGGTATTGGAGATCGCCTTGGTCGATTTCATCGTAGCGGATAAGCTTGCTGGCAATAAGCTCCGGAACCGGCGAACTTTTGATGGTTAGCTTTCTACCCTGCCAGAGAACCATGCTGTTTCCCGGCGATGGTTTTGGCAGGCAAAGCCTGAGGGACTGGATCCATTCTATGTGGTTGGAGGAGGATTGTTCATCGGGATTGATAGGGATGCCCGCCTGTTCTGCCGCTTGGGCAACGTCGCCATAGTCGGCATCGGAGTAGGGGGCGGCAACATCTATGTCCAGACTGGTCCGGTCGGGTTCATCCAGTAGGATGCAGACTGCACTGCCATAGATGTAGAGCATGGCAGGTTGCTTTAGCCGGGTGTCGATTCGCTCAAGATAGGCCAATAATTCGCTCTTGTTCACGCCGGTCAATATAGGGAACCTGGGACACCATGACAAGATCAGGGCGTTATATTCGCGTCCCTGCCTCCGGACGACGAGGGGGGTTCAGTATGGGGTTCCGTGATAACTCCATTTTGGAATCACACCTTTGTGCTGAGTCCCTGGATGAATTTCCGGAGAACCTGTTCGGGGCATTTGCGGTAGTTGCGGTGGTCGGGGTTGCGGAAGAACGAGCCCATTTCGGCCTTGGTCACGACAAATTCGGCGCGTTTGAAAATGGCGTTCATGTCGTCGTCGCGCAACGCGAGCGCGATCCGGATTTTTTTCAGGATTTCGTTATTGGAGAGGAATGCCTGCGGTTCCGGCACCTTGCCGTCGGGGCGGGGGCCGCGTTTTTCGATGATCAGGCCGTCGAGCACGCGGCAGAGCAGGGTGTGGGTGAGTTCGACATAGCCCGCCTCGTCTTCGCGCTTCAGCCAGTTGACGACTTCGTCTTCGGTGGTTTTGCGCCCGGTCAACGTGACGAGTTCGGCGACTTTGGCGTCGTTGATGTTCAGGGCATAGCGTAGCCGGCGCAAGGTGTCGTTGATGGTCATGAATGTTTTCCCTGGTTTTCGCGGCGCGCCTTGCGGATCAGTTTCATCGCCTTGAAGCTGATGAGTTTCCGGGTTTCTTCATCCCACAGATGGATGCCCAGCGACTTGAAGCTTTTCCTGAAGCCGAGTGGTTCGATATGCTGAATATGCTGAAGCTCGTTATGGCACGCCTGCAGGTTGTAGTTGGGGATCGACGGGTTCAAGTGGTGGATGTGGTGCAGGCCAATGTTGCCGGTAAACCACTGGGCGACCTTTGGCAGCTTGTAGTACGAACTGCCTTCCAGCGCGGCCTTGACGGAATCGCGGACGTCGTTTCGCGCCCAGTAGACCTCTTCATACTGGTGCTGCACATAGAACAGCCAGAGGCCGAGCGTGGCGGCAATGATCGTGATCGGAAGTTGGATGAGCAGGTAGGTTTTGTAGCCGATGGTGCTGGCGGCCAGCAGCAGGATGAGCAGCATGCCCAGATTGGTGATGTAGACGCTCAGGCGCCCTTGGTGCTGGATTTGCTTGTGTGAAAAACGGTGGAAAACCAAAAACACGTACGAGGGGCCAACGCCAAACAGAAAGAGCGGGTGGCGGAAAATCCGGTAGGTGATCCGCTTGAGTTTGGGCGCCGTGATGTATTCCTCGACCGTCATCGTCCAGACATCGCCAACCCCGCGCTTGTCCAGATTCCCGGCGGTGGCATGGTGGCCGATGTGGGCCTTGCCCCAATCCCGGAAAGGTGTGGATGTGAGGATTCCGGCCACGTATCCGGTCAGCGTGTTGGCCCATTTGGATTTGAAGAACGAAGAGTGGCAGCAGTCGTGGAAAATAATGAATATGCGCACGAGGAACGGTGCGGCGACCAGTACCGGAATATAGCAGAGCCACAGCGGATAGTTTTGTTGGAAGGCATAGATGGCCAACGCCCAGAGGGCCAGATAGGGGATCAGGGTGTTGGTAATTTGCCAGATGGCGCTGCCTAGGTTCGGCTTCGCGAACGTGGTGATTAGTTTGTTCAACGCCTGACGGGTTACCGGCTCGTCCTGTATGTCGTCGCTCATGCTGTTTTTCCTGTTTTCCAAATCCTGTTCCAGCAAGTGCGCTGTTTTATCAGGAACAAAACTACCGTAAATGGGCGGTGAGGCGAGCCTATAATGGCACCAAATCGGTGCGCTTGGTCGTTTTTCCGAGCGGGCGTCCGCTTCCGCTTGATGCGTAATTTCGCTTTGCCTCGCGAATGGTTTCCGCTTAACTCCCCGCTCTTTAAAAACAGGAAAGTCCAATGTTCGAAAACCTATCCGCTGCACTGCAGAAGACCTTCAAAAACCTGCGCGGCTACGGCAAGCTAACCGAGAAAAACGTGAAGGATGCGCTCCGCGAGGTGCGTCTGGCGCTGCTGGAAGCCGATGTCAATTTCCGCGTTGCGCGCGACTTCGTGGCGCGCGTCCAAGAATCCTGCATGGGCGAAGAGGTGCTCGACAGCATCACCCCCGGCCAGCAGATCATTAAACGGGTGAACGACGAACTCGTCGAACTCTTCGGCGGCGCGCACAAGGAATTCGACCTGACCGGCAGCCCGGCCTCGGTGATGCTGATGGGCCTGCACGGCTCGGGCAAGACCACGACCGCCGGCAAGCTGGCGAACCGCTGGAAAAAATCAGGCCGGCGCATTTTGCTCGTCGCCTGCGATATCCGCCGCCCGGCCGCCGTGGAGCAGCTCTCGATTCTTGCCCGGCAGATCGGTGTGGATATTCTAAAGCCGGAGCCGGGCGAAACGGTTCCCATGCTTGGAAAACGCGCCGCGCAGGCTGCCAAGGACGGAAAATACGATGTGGTGGTCTACGACACTGGCGGTCGTTTCCAGATAGACGACGAACTGATCGCCGAGTTGAAGCACTTCCGCGCCTGGACGGAGCCGCGCAACGTGGTGCTGGTGCTCGATGCCGCCATTGGCCAGGAGTCGGTCAACGTGGCCGAAGCCTTCCGCGATGCCGTCGGTCTGACGGGCATGATCCTGACCAAACTCGATGGCGACGCGCGGGGCGGGGCGGCGCTGTCGGTTCATGCCGTCACCGGCTGTCCGATCCTGATGACCGGTAGCGGTGAAAAGATGGACGACCTCGAACCCTTCTATCCCGACCGCATGGCCTCGCGCATTCTCGGCAAGGGCGATGTCGTTAGCTTTGTCGAAAAGGCGCAGGGTCTGGTGAATGAGAAGGACGCCATGGAGATGCAGGAAAAGCTGGCGAACAACCAGCTCGATTTGGAGGACTTCCTGTCGCAGATCCGGCAAATGAAAAAACTCGGTTCGATGGAGAGCCTGTTCGACATGATGCCGGGCGATATGATGAAGATGACGCCCCAGCAAAAGCAGGCCACCGCCGCCGCCTCGGAGCTGGAGATGAAAAAGTTCGAGGCCATCATCCAGAGCATGACGCCGTGGGAGCGAAAGCATCCGAAAGCGATCGACCGCAGTCGGCGCCTGCGGATCGCTGCCGGTTCCGGTCGGAAACTCGCCGATGTGAACCAGTTGCTTAAACGCTTCGAGCAGACCGGGAAAATGGGTAAGCAGTTCAAAAAGATGGAAAAAAGGTTGCTACGCCTAAAGAAGTTGACTAGAAAGTAGCGCTTTTACCGAAGAGGTAGAGATTTACTACGGAGAAAATACACTATGGCAGTTAAGATTAGACTACGCAGAATGGGCAGCAAGAACGCCGCTTTCTATCGGGTTATCGCTCAGGATTCACGTCGGGCGCCGACCAGCCGCTTCATCGAAACGCTGGGATGGTACGATCCCAAGCAAGAAGGAAACAACTTTTCGCTGAACCTCGACCGGATCGACTATTGGCTCGGAAATGGCGCACAGCCTTCCGATACCGCCGCCAGCTTGATCAAGAAGGCCCGCACGCTTCCCGTTGAACAGGCCGTTGCCGGTGCCGTGACCGAAGCAGAAGTTCCGGTGGCCGCCGTTGAGGCGGAAGACGCAGCGGACGAAGCCGCTGAAGCAGCAACCGAAGAAAAAGCCTAGTTCATGAAGACGATACTGGAAAGCATTGCAAAGTCGCTGGTCGATGCACCCAACGAGGTGCAGATCACCGAGATCGATGGCGAAAAAACCGTCATTTTCGAGCTTCGCTGCAATGCAAAGGACATCGGAAAGATCATCGGAAAGAGCGGCAAGACGGTCGGTGCCATGCGCATCCTCCTTAACTCCATTGCCGCCAAGCAGGGTCGCAAGGCCATGCTCGAAGTGGTCGACTAGGACGTTCCAAACCTTGGAACCACGAAAAGAGCGCGCCGGTTGGCCGCTCTTTTATTTTGTACGGAACAGGCCGTTTGCCTGCGTTGCTGGAACAATGAGCGAAATACTTAAAATCGACGTGGTCACCATTTTCCCGCAGATGCTCAACGGCTTCCTGCAGGAGAGCATGATGAAGCGCGCGGCGGCGGCCGGACTGGTCGAATTCCGGGCCATCAACCTGCGCGACTTCACGACCGACAAGCACAACACCACCGACGACCGCCCCTTTGGCGGCGGTCCCGGCATGGTGATGAAGCCCGAACCGATGTTCGCCGCCGTCGAATCCGTCAAGACACCTGAAAGCCGGGTGATTCTCATGACGCCACAAGGCAAGACCTTCAGGCAGGCCGACGCCCGCAGGTTCGCGGACGAGTGCAGCCATCTGATCTTTATTTGCGGCCACTATGAAGGAGTCGACGAGCGCATCCGCGAATCGCTGGTGGACGAGGAGATCTCCATTGGCGACTATGTGCTCACCAATGGCGTGCTGGCCGCGACGGTCGTCATCGATGCCGTGACCCGGCTGCGCCCCGGTGTGCTCGGCGGCGGCGAGGTGGCGACCGAGGACGAGTCGTTTTCCTCCGGCCTGCTGGAATACCCCCAATACACGCGCCCACCCGAATTCCGAGGTATGCCGGTGCCCGAAATCCTGTTCTCCGGCGACCATGGAAAGATCGCCGAATGGCGCTACGGACAGTCCCTGAAACGAACCTCGGAACGCCGTGCGGACCTGTTGGGCGGGCACCGTAAAAATAGCGAAAACAACCCTTGACCGAAAAACAAAGTTCACTATTATCAAACGCTTCTCGAACAAAAGCCAATCAACAGAGAGATTTATGAATACTGTAGAAAAAATCAGTCAGGAACAGGCCACCCAAGATCGCCACCCGGCCTTCGTTATCGGCGACACCATCCGCGTTCACTACAAGATCAAGGAAGGGAACAAGGAACGTATCCAGATTTATACCGGCACCGTTATCGCCCGCAAGGGATCCGGCGTCACGGAAGCCATCAATGTCCGCCGTATTTCCTATGGCGAAGGTGTTGAGCGTGTATTCCCGCTGAACAGCCCGAACATCGACAAGATCGAGATCGAGCGCCACGGCAAGGTTCGCCGCGCCAAGCTCTACTATCTGCGCGATCTGGCCGGCAAGAAGGCCCGCATCAAAGAACGCCGCGTTTAATTCCATTCGAGGCGCTCCGATGCCCGATGTCCTGCTTTATGAAAAAGAAGCCTGGGCGTCGGGTTTTTTGCGTCTGGCCGGGATCGACGAAGCCGGCCGGGGGCCGCTGGCCGGCCCTGTTGTCGCTGCCGCCGTCATGTTCGAACGAAGCTACATCGAATCGGAACTTGTTCCAACCTTTGGAAAATTGACCGACTCGAAAGCCATGCCGGCTGCCCGCCGCGAGGAATACTTCGAACTGCTGACGCAGTCCAAATCCACCACGATTGGAATCGGCATTATCGAGGCAGAAGAAATCGACGAAATCAACATTCTCAAAGCCACCCACAAGGCGATGGCCCTCGCCGCAGCGCAGATCAATCCCGCGTTTGCGCTGGTCGACGGATTGCCGGTCAAAGGTCTGCCGTGTGCTTCCCGCAGCATTGTGAAGGGCGACGCGCTCAGCATTTCCATCTCCGCCGCCAGCATCATCGCCAAGGTGACGCGCGACCGCATCCTGATTGAGCTAGACGCCCAATATCCCGCATACGGATTCGCCAGCCATAAAGGCTACGGCACAAAGCAGCACTTGGCGGCGTTACAGAAATACGGCGCAACGCCGGCGCATCGCAAAACCTTCCGTCCGGTCGCCGAGCTCAACCAGCTCGATCTTCTGCTTTGATGCCAGCATGGTTTTTTTTACGGAAGGGCTCTTCCAACCTCTGGAACTTTTCATTACTCTCTCTCCATGAGTTTTATTGCATCCCTTGAGAAGCGTTTAGGAAGCTGGGCGATCCCGAACCTGACGATTTACCTGCTCGTGATACAACTGGTGGGCGTGGCGCTGTTGATGGGCGGCTATGCGAACACCCAGGACTTGGTTCTGGTGGGGGGGCTGGTGGAGGTCGGCCAGTGGAGCCGCTTGCTATCGTTCCTGATGATTCCGAAGACGCTCAGTCCGATCTGGTTGTTTTTCGCCTTCTACATTTTCTATCTCATGGGAACGGCGCTGGAGCGGGAGTGGGGGGCGTTCCGCTACAACCTGTTTATTCTATGCGGCTACCTGCTCACCCTTGCGGCCGCGTTTATTGCGCCTTCCGCGGAAATCACCTGCTATTACTTTTTTGGCTGCGTGTTTCTGGCTTTTGCCACACTGTTCCCGAACATTGAGTTCCGCCTCTTTTTCATCCTGCCGGTCAAGGTGAAGTGGCTGGGCTGGCTAACGGCAGGTTTATACATCCTGACGTTGCTTTCGGCCGATGTCGGCAGCCGGTTATGCGTCGTGGCCGCATTTGCCAACTACCTGCTATTTTTCGGTCGCAACTTCCTGAACAACTTCAAGTCCGGCCAGCGCCGCAAGGCGTTTGTGGCGGAGCGGAAAGTTGCGGCTACGGAAACTTTGCATGCATGCGCGGAATGCGGCGTGACGGACAAGACCGATGAAACGATGCATTTCCGCTATTGCTCCACCTGCGGAAAATGTTTTTGCGAAGCGCATATGGCCTCCCATAGCCATTGAGCGGGATGTTTCCTGCATTCAATATTGCTTTCCGGCTTTCCGAAATGCCTCGGGTTATGTTTAATGCCGCTTTCGTTTTTCATTCATATTCCAAGGGGGCGGCATGGCAAGGAAATGGGACAAGGTGGCGGTGTTGAAGGGCGGGGTTTCGTCGGAGCGCGAGGTATCGCTGCGTTCCGGTGCGGCCATTGCGAAGGGATTGCGCGAGGGTGGATACACGGTCGAGGAGGTCGATCTTACCAGTGTGGAGTTGACGCTTCCCGCAGACGTCCAGGCGGTTTTCGTGGCGCTGCACGGCTCCTTTGGCGAGGACGGCGGAATTCAGCAAATCCTGACGGACCTGCAAATGCCGTTCACCGGTTCCGGCGCGGAGTCGTGCCGGGTGGCGTTCGATAAGGTGCTCACGCGCGACCGGTTGTTGGAAAACGGTATTCCGGTTCCAGTCGGCGAAGTGGTCTCGGTTTCCAGTGATCGGAAGATTCCCGTGCCGCTGGTCGTGAAGCCGCCGCGCGAAGGATCGAGCGTTGGCTGCCATCTCGTGTTTGAAGAGTGTGAATGGGAAGTAGCCTTTGCGGATGCGGTGCGGCACTCAGGCGTTGCGCTGGTGGAGGAATACATTCCCGGGCGGGAGCTGACCATCGGCGTGGTCGATGGCCAAGTGCTGCCGGTGGTGGAGATCAAGACCGCCTCGAAGTGGTACGATTTCAACGCCAAGTATGTGACGGGCGACACGCAGTATGTCGTGCCTGCCGAGCTGTCGCCCGAAACCACGGACGAACTGCAGGCGATCGCACTGCAAACCTTCCACTGCCTGGAAGCCGAAGGCTTTGGCCGGATTGATTTCCGCCTGACGCCCGAGGGCAAACCCTATGTGCTGGAGCTCAACAGCATTCCCGGATTCACCGCCACCAGTCTGCTTCCCAAGGCCGCCCAATCCGCTGGCATCGGCTTCTCCGAGCTATGCTGCCGGATCATGGAACTGGCCTCCTGCTAATCTTGGAATAGCGCATTGTTGGAACCCGTTCTAAATATGGGTTTCGCCGGGATCGGGATTGCAGATGAGTGTTCCGATGATATTATGCCCCGTCTTTATGTGTAAAAAGAAACAGGGGTGCGTACGATTATGTTGAGCGAATTTCTCGTCATTACCATTGGTGCGATTCTGGTGAACAACTTCGTCTTGTCGAAGTTTCTCGGAATCTGCCCGTTTCTAGGGGTCTCGAAAAAGCTGGATACAGCCTTGGGCATGTCGGGCGCGGTGGTGTTCGTCATGACGCTGGCCTCGCTGGCCACCTCGCTGGTCAACACGTTCCTGCTCATTCCGATGAAGCTCGAATTCCTCCAGACGCTGGTTTTCATCGTGGTGATCGCCGGGTTGGTGCAGCTGGTCGAAATCATGTTGCAAAAGCTCAGCGCCAAGCTCTACGAGAGTCTGGGCATCTATTTGCCGCTCATCACCACCAACTGCGCCGTGCTCGGTTGCGTGGTGCTCAACGCCAAGGCCGCGCCGACGTCGATCCAGGCCACGTGGTATGGCGCGACGATCTACGGTTTCTGTTCGGCGGTCGGGTTTTCCCTCGCTCTCGTCCTCTTTTCAAGCCTGCGCGAAAAGCTCGATCTGGCCAATGTGCCCAAGGCGTTCGAAGGCACCGCGATTTCACTCATAACGGCGGGCATCCTCGCCATGGCCTTCCTGGGCTTCTCCGGTTTGGTTTAAAGGATTTAAAGCATGAGTATTACATGGATAGCGATTAGTTCGGCCGGCGTGCTCGGCGTAGTGCTCGGGGGCGTTATTGGCGTGGTGGCCAAGGCGTTTGCCGTCGAGGTGGATGAGCGGATCGAACGGGTCGGCGAGCTTCTCCCCGGAGTCAACTGCGGCGGATGCGGATTTGCCGGTTGTACGGATTTTGCCAAAGCGGTAGTGACCGAGGTGGCCAAGCCCAGCCAGTGTCCGGTGTGTTCGGCGGGGGACATCAATAACATTGCGGAGTACCTCGGCATCGTGGTCGAGGAAAAGGAAAAGATGGTGGCAGTGGTCCGGTGCAGTGGCGACTACAGCCATACGGTGCGCTCGTTTTACAACGGCGTCCGCGACTGCCGCTCGGCCGTACTGGTTGCCGGTGGCGCCAAGGGTTGCGACTACGGTTGCCTCGGTTTCGGTAGCTGTGCGGATGCCTGTCCGTTCGGTGCCATCGAAATCCGCGACGCGCTGGCCGTGGTGCATCCCGAACTCTGCGTCGGTTGCGAAAACTGCGTGGCGGCCTGCCCGAAGAATTTGATCATCATGACGCCTGCCGCGGTCGATGTGCATGTCTATTGCAACTCGCCGGAAAAGGGTGCCAGCAAGATGAAGGTTTGCAAGACCGCCTGCATCGCCTGCCGCAAATGCGTCAAGGCCGCCGGCGAAGAACAAATGCTCGTGGATGGATTCCTCGTCAAGACCAACTACGCCAATCCGCCGCAATCCGATTTGGTTGAAGCATCCGCATGTCCGACCACGGCGCTGCGCCTGGGAACCAAACATGCCGAAGGTGCATATCAAGGAGTTTCGAAATGAGTGACAAGCCACGGAAATTCAAGGGGGGCGTGCACCCGAACGACAGTAAGGCCCTTTCGGCAACCAAGCCGATACAGGTTGCGCCGCTGCTCGATAAGTACAAGGTCATCATGCACCAGAATATCGGTGCGCCGCCCGAGCTGCTGGTCAAAAAGGGCGACCTGGTCAAGAAGGGTGACCTGCTGGCCAAGGCCGGTGGATTTGTCTCCGTGCCGCTGCACGCGCCAACTAGCGGAACCGTCAGCGCCATTGATAAGTGCCCTGGACCGACGGGCATCGGCGTGCCGGCGATCGAAATCACCGCCGACGGCGAAGATGCATGGGGTGCCGCATTGGAGCCGATGGCCGACTGGCCAAACCGCGCTCCGGCCGATTTGAAACAAAGGGTTTGGGATGCCGGCATCGTTGGAATGGGCGGCGCGGGATTCCCGGCGCATGTAAAACTTTCACCACCTGAAGGCAAGAAGATTGACACGCTCATCCTGAACGGCGCCGAGTGCGAGCCGTACTTGACCGCCGACCATCGGCTGATGCTGGAACAGGCGGAAGAGGTCGTGCTTGGCGCGGCCATTCTCGCGCGCATTCTTGGATTGGATACGGCCGTGATCGGTGTTGAAGACAACAAGCCCGATGCGATTGCCCGGCTCAAGGAAGTGGCGGGGAAATACAACGTCACCGTGCAGGGCTTGCCAGTGAACTATCCGCAGGGCGCTGAAAAACAACTGATCTATGCCATCACCGGTCGCGAAGTTCCCGTTGGCAAACTGCCGATGGATGTCCATTGCGTGGTGCAGAATGTCGCTTCCGCCGTGGCCGTGGCCGAAGCCGTCATCAAAGGTTGGCCGTCGATCGAGCGGATTACCACGGTGACGGGCAAGCCGGTCGTGAATCCCGGTAACTGGCGGTTGCGGATCGGCACCCCGATTTCAAAGGCGCTGGAACTCGCCGGCGGTATTACCATGCAACCTTCCAAGTTGTTGCTGGGCGGGCCGATGATGGGTATTGCGCAAAAATCGCTGGATGTGACCGTGATGAAAAACACTTCGGGTATCCTGTTGATCGCCTCCGACGAGGTTTCACTCTACACCTCCGAACCCTGCATTCGCTGCGGGCGTTGCGTGGAGGTCTGCCCCATGAGCATCCTGCCGGCCACGATCAGCCAGGCGGTTGAAAACAAGCGTTTCGACTGGGCCGAGGAACTCAACGTGATGGCCTGTATCGAGTGTGGATCGTGCAGCTATGTCTGCCCGTCGCACCGTCCCCTTAACCAACATTTCAAGCGGGGCAAGATCGAGATCCAAGCCCAGCTGAGAAAGAAGAAATAGAGAGCCGGATTATGTCAGAAACAGAAACAACACCCACGATCCTGTTGCCGGATCCCGCCCGGTTGATGGTCAGCAACTCGCCACATATCCGCGACCGGCAGAGCATCAAAAAAATTATGTTCACGGTGGTGGCATCCCTGCTGCCCGCCTGCTTGGCCGGCATCTGGTTTTTCGGAATCGCCGCGTTGGAAGTGCTGCTACTCTGCACCGTCTCGTGCGTGGCGATCGAGGAAGGCTGGAACAAGCTGACCAAGCGCGCCTCGACCTGGCAGGATGGCAGCGCCATTATCACCGGCATTTTGCTGGGCATGAACCTTAATGCAGGTGTTCCGTGGTGGGTATGCATCCTCGGCGGCGTGCTGGCGATCATCCTCGGCAAGCAACTCTACGGCGGCCTTGGCTACAATCCCTTCAATCCGGCGCTCGTCGCGCGTGTTGGCCTGTTGATCGGCCTGCCGGAAATCATGACCACTTGGAATACGCCGCAAGCCGGCAAGATGGTGGTGGATGCGGTGACCGCCGCCACGCCGCTTGGCATGGCGCCCGGAACTGAAACGCTGGGAAACCTCTTTGCCGGCAACGTCGGCGGTTGCCTTGGCGAAACCTCCGCCATAGCGCTGCTCATCGGCGGCGTGGCATTGATCGCATTCAAGCTGATCAAGTGGCAAGTGCCGCTCGCCTATATCGGCAGCGTATTCGTCGTCACCGGCATCGCCCATCTGATCAGTCCGGAAACCACCCATTCGCCGGTCTTCCATGTACTCTCCGGCGGCCTGCTGCTCGGCGCCTTTTTCATGGCGACCGACATGGTGACCTCGCCGATGACGATCAAGGGATCATGGATCTTCGGCCTCGGCTGCGGGATCATGACCAGCGCCATCCGCCTGTGGGGCAGCTATCCCGAAGGCGTCAGTTTTTCCATCCTGTTCATGAATGCGCTCACGCCGCTCATCGACCGGATATCCATCAGTAAACCATTTGGCTATGTGGCGCCGGTGAAAGGGGACGCGAAATAATGGGTGCGCAGAAAATAAATATTCCAATGCTTGGAATTTTCCTCGGGGTTCTGTCGGCGCTCGCCGCCGGCTTGCTGTCGGTGGTTTCCATCTCCACCGCCGATGCCATCAAAGCGAACCAGCAAAAGAAAACCAACGCCGCACTGGAGCAGGTGCTGCCGAAGTTCGACAACGTGCCCGGCGACGAAACCGTGGTCATCGACTCCGCTGAAGGCTGGCCGGTCAAGTTCTACATCGCCCGCAATGGCGGTACCGTTGTTGGCTATGCCGGCGAGGTCGTCACGCCCAAAGGGTTCTCCGGAGACGTTACGCTCATGGCCGGGTTGGCACTCGATGGCGCGATCCGCACCGTCATCGTCACGGCCAATACCGAAACCCCCGGACTGGGAACTTCCGTCACCGATCGTAAGCGTCAAAAGACCCTGGTCGGCATGCTTAAGGGCGGGGTGGTGGACGCTGGCCTGCCGCCCAACCAGTATCTCGATCAATATGCCACGCGCATCGCCGGCGCGGTGCAATGGAACGTCGTGAAGGATGGCGGCGATGTGGACGCAAAAACCGGGGCCACCATTACCAGCCGCGCGGTCTGCGGCGCGGTCTATGCCATCGCGAAAACATGCACCGACCACCTCGCAGAGCTTTCAACGGGAGCAAAACAATGAGTGCCATGAACGAATTTACCAAGGGGCTTTGGAAAGAAAACCCCGTATTGGTGCTGATGCTCGGCATGTGCCCGACGCTGGCCGTCACGTCGAGCGCCACGAACGGCCTCGGCATGGGCTTGGCGACCATGTGCGTGCTGATGTGCAGCAACGTCGCCATTTCCGCCATCCGCAACATCGTGCCGAAAAAGATCCGCATCCCGGTCTATATCGTCGTCATCGCCACCTTCGTAACGATCGTCGACCTTCTGATGCAGGCCTACGCGCCGACCGCCCTGTATGAAGCGCTGGGCATCTTTATTCCGCTCATCGTGGTCAACTGCATCGTGCTCGGCCGTGCCGAAGCCTTTGCCTCCAAGAACGGAGCCTTGAAATCCCTGCTCGACGGACTCGGCATGGGGATGGGCTTTACGTTGTCGCTCGTGACCCTTGGCGCCACCCGCGAATTCCTTGCAAGTGGCTCGCTCTTCCAGATTAAGCTGATTCCCGGCTGGACGACCGACTTCATGCTGATGACCTCCGCGCCCGGCGCATTCATCATTCTCGGCCTGTTCCTCGCGGGCATGAACGCCATGAACATGCGCAAGGCCAGGAAGAACGGAAAATCATACAAGGCCGCCAATCTCAATTGCAGTTCCTGCAACATCTGCGACATCGGCGGGGAATAGGTTTGACCAAAAATCGCTAATTTCCCCACTGAGTTCCATCGCGCGTCTCTTTCTAAAGATAAATATTTTCCCATGCCGGAAAATATCTTTCCCATGGTTGGACTTGCCGTAAATCCATGGCGTCATTATCCTGTTCCGCAGTTTCGCATCGCGTGAAGGAGCAGGATAATGACGATTCAAAAGCAAACAACCCGGCTGCCGCGTGATAGGGCGCGGCAAGACTCCGTACCCGCCATCAGGCGCGCCGCTCTCCCTCGCCAGTCCATCTTGGAAAAAGCCTTGAAGGGAAACTTGTTCCTCAGGAGAGTCGAAAATGAGTTCAGCTAAAGTATTGCCTCCATTGACCGATTCAATCCTTTTCGCTACGGCACGACTTGTCGATGATGCCCAAACGGAAACTCGTGAACCCAGTCATGCCGATATTGAGTTTTGTTTCAAGAAGGCTGGAGTAGAGGCCGGAGACCCCAAGGCCAGCGGTCAGATGGTGGGTAAGGAAAAGCGTGTTCGCGCTACATTGAGTTGGGCACTTGAAAACAATGAGGAAGGTGGGCAATCGCTAGTGTCTCTTCTCATTGATTTCCTTCGAAGTCGTGGAGGTTTCCGATTGGATTCTCCAAACTTTGTAGGAGTATATCCTATTCAAAACTTGCAGGCGGCCTTTGCGGAAGAGGGGTTTTCGCTGACCGAAGATGGCGAATTACGTCCCAACAACCTTGAGTCATTGTCGGGCACTGAATTGACTTCGGCATTAGAGGCGTATGTGCGCCGTGCGCAAAAGGGGAACGAAGATGCCGCTTTGCTAACGGGCACAAGCAAAGACCTATTGGAAGCTACTGCCGCTCATGTGATTCAGGAAAAGTGGGGCAGTTATTCCGATCGCTCAAACTTCCCCACTCTTCTTGGGCAGGCATTCGTCGGGTTGGGATTAAAAACAACAGAAGACAAGCCGGTTCAGGGCGAACCCCCTCAATGCCGCATTCATCGAGGTCTGTTCGAGGCTGCTTGCGCTGTTAACACCCTCCGCAATAAACAAGGCACGGGCCATGGTCGGCCGTGGCTCTCTACGGTAACCCCAGAGGAAGCCCGGCTTGCTATTCAAACCATGGGATTGGTAGCCGAACTCATGTTGACTGCATTAAAACGTGGATGATGTAGAGGAAATTATATTTTGACCAACCCACAACAACTGGTTTGCCGCTTCGCCGCCGTCTCTGTGAGCCGACTTCTCTTTGTGTCCGAGTTTTGGAGCGGTGCTATTTCACTCTATGGGTTCGCGGGTTGCAACAATTTCTGTTTTGAATGCAACCGCCTCCGCCAATCCATCTTGCAAAAAGCCTTTGAAGAGAAATTGATTTGATGGAAAACGCTCCACTTCCATATCGTCAAAGCATCCGGAAGAAAGGTTGGGATTATACCTCTGGCTGTTATTTTTTGACGATCAACGCACACGCAAGCCGGGCGTTGTTCGGCACAGTTGTGAACAGGAAGATGGTGTTGAATGAAGCGGGGCGGGTAGCGGAGGAAGAGTGGCGGAAGGGTGCCGTCCTTCGCGAGGGGGTCAAGCTGGACGAATTTGTTATCATGCCGAACCATATGCACGGGATCGTATTCATTGAGGGGCAGGCGGGGTTAGAGGGGCTTGATGCATCAAGCCCGTGCCGTCCGCAATTCGGCAAGCCGGTGGCCGGGGCTTTGGGGACGTTGGTTGGTGCGTATAAAGCGGCGGTGACGCGCGCGGTCCGTCGCAGGGGCTTGATGCATCAAACCCACACCATATGGCATCGCAATTATTGGGATGTGATTGTCCGGGATGGGAAGGCGCTGGCCGGCATCCGCAATTATATCCGGTTTAATCCGCAGAATTATGCTGCGGTGATGGATGTTGGCGAGCCTCAATGGGTAGGGAACCGGAATCTGCTGGACATGCCCAAAACGGGGTTTCTTGCATCGCGCGGTGCGAATGTGCTGCATGGCCGTTTACCGGTGAAGCCGGGTGAGGTTGTTATCAGTGGTTTTCTTTCTCCCATGGAGCGGGCGGTTTTCAAAGCAGGACTGGAGCACAAAAGGCCGTTGATATGGGTGAAGCCCTGGGGCTTGGAGGAAAGCGCCAGCCCGGCTCCTGTTCGCCGTGCTCTCGACGAAGCCCGCCTGCTCATCGTTTCGCCTTTTGCCGACCGCGTTGAAGCCCCCAGTGTCCGGCGTTCGGCTTGGTGTAATCAATATGTTCTGGCCCATTGCGACCGCATGGTGATTGGACATCTTAATCCCGGCGGGATGCTCGCGTGTGTTTTATCCGAATCGGACCCTGAAATGGAGATCATCTATTTATGACCAACTCGCAACAACTGCATTCCACGCTTCGGAGCTACTGCACCATTCTTCGCGATGACGGGTTTGCGAAAATGGGTTTTGGTTTGATAGTTGCTGGCTTGCTGGCGGGGTGCGCGATGCCCAACGGGTACTACCAGCCCGCCACGGTGAAGGACGGCACCATCAGCAACCCGCGCGTCGGTTGGAACGGCTATTCGGTGAAGGTGCCCGATGGTTTCGCGGTCTTCAATCCCACCACGGCGGATCCGGATTCACCCGATCTTACGGCCTTCCAGCGGTTCTACATGCAGGATGAAGATCGTTTGTCCCGGGCGTTGGGGATTAGCTATACCGAGTGGTTCCTGCTGGAGCATCGCTTGCTGGACTGCGCCATCAGTTTTTCGTGCAACACCTACGACCTCCGCGCTTCGTGGTCGTCCATGACATCGGTCTCCATGGAATATTTCCTGCGCAAGCTTGTCAACGCCAAGCTCGTCAATCTCAATGATGTCGATGCCCATAACGAGCTCGTAACCATCAATGGGCATCGCGGGTGCTACATCAGTGCGACGACCCTTCCTCCTTATGGCGGGGATCAGAAAATGGCCTATGAAGGCTTTTTTATTCTGGGAGGCCTGAAGGAAGCCTATTGGTTCGAGGGGTTTGGCGCGCTCTACAACCGGTCCATGCTGAAGCGGTTGACGCGCGGGATGGCGGAAAGCCTGGAGGTCAAATGAGAACACGGCAGTTGTCCATGCTATGCGTACTGTTCGGAATGCTGTCCCTTGGACGGGGCGATGCCACGACGGACGCCTTGCAGTCGCTATCGGCGCCGACGGGGGAGTTTGTCCGGATGCCGGCCAAGTATGTCCTGCAGAAGTTGGAACGCACGGCGGACGGAAGCGGGTTGGCGGCGCTACAGGGGTTCAAGGTCGAGAGCCGGTTGGAGGGGTTGGGCGACCAACGCATCAGCATCCATTTCGAGGGCATGAATTTGTTTCAGGCTTTGGAGGCCGTGGCGGAAGCCACCGGGGCAGGTGTGCAGTACAATGCGGGCAGCGTGGTGCTCATGGGTCCGGCAGCGATGGTTGCGCCGGTGGAGGAACCGGTCGCCGTGGAGCCAGTGGAAAAAGATGCCGGGAAAAAGGACAAACCGGCCATCACGTTTTCGGATATCGACAGCGCGCTTGTTTTTGTGGAAACCGGTAGCGGGCGGGGTTCGGGCTTCATCGCCGAAATGGATGGGAAAACCTATCTGTTCAGCAACCAGCATAATTTCCTGGGTGCGGACAACATACACCTCCGGGCGATGCATGGAGGGTTGTTGGAGCCGGTGTCTTTCGAATTTTGCAAGACCCGGGATCTCGTGCGATTTGAACTCAAGACCGACGATGCCAAGAACGTGAAGGTGTTGCAGTTGGCCGAGGGCAATCCTGAAATCAACCAGCCGATCACGGTCTATGGGAACAGCGCAGGCGGGAATGTGGCCACCGAACTCAAGGGCAAGATCCTGGGTGTGGGGCCGAGCGATATCGAAGTGGATGCCGACATTGTGCCAGGCAACAGCGGCAGCCCGGTTCTCGATGCCAGAGGCAGGGTGCTGGGCGTTGCGACCTACATCACGTTTGGACTGGAACTCGCGAAGGACGACCATGGCAAGCAAATCTACCAAGGCACACGATTCAAGGACGCGCGGCGCTACGGGGTACGCATTCCCGGTCAAGGATGGGTTGCGGCATCCATGCCGGAATTCCTGAACCAAACCTACCGGCTGGTGGATTTGCAGCACTATTTCGAAGCCCTGTATGTGTTGGTCCAGTATTGGGATGGCCATGACGATTATGCGGATCAGGCACGCACGATCATGTCCGCCTATTCCTCCGCCGGGAACCGGGTGAAACCACCCTATGCATTCCATTCCAGCGAGATCGAAAACGAACTGGGCATGGTGGTGAAGGCCTTCCAGCGCAACCACGACGAATTGATGGCCCGGGTGAAGGATTCGGCTCCCACCAAAAGCGAATTGAAGGAGCTAAACCGAAATTTCGGAAAAAGATCCGTCAACCAGATCGAGACGGTCGACTCCCGCATTAGAAACACCTTCCTAAACAAGGTGAAGCGGATGCAGGATCAGCTCAACCAGTACGAATGGATGAGCCGCTTTCTGGAAGATACGGCCAAGCCGCT
>JAIPJC010000059.1 GCA_021734345.1 Kiritimatiellales bacterium
TCACGGTCGACTGCGGCGTCAACGCCGTCGCCAGCGTGGCCTATGCGCAAGCCCGCGGCGTCGTTGTCATCGTGACCGACCACCACGAACCGGCCGCGCAAACCGCCGCCGCCTTTGCTTTGATCAATCCCAAGCTGGGCAACGTTCCATCGCAGGAAATTCTTTCCGGAGTAGGCGTGGCGTTCAAGCTTGCGCATGCCATGACCAAGACTGGCCGCGAACGCGGTAATGCCGCCGCCGAAGGAATCGATTTGCGCGCCTATCTCGACATCGTCGCGCTCGGTACCGTCACCGACATGGTTCCGCTGGTCGGCGAAAACCGGATCCTCGTCCGGCATGGGTTGTCCGCCCTCGATACCACTCCGTGGGAAGGCATGCGCGCGCTGAAGAATGTGGCTGGCATGCGCGGCGACGCCGACACCTACCACCTCGGTTTCCAGCTCGGACCACGGATCAACGCGGCCGGCCGCATCGGCCAACCCATGCAGGCGCTCCGCCTGCTCGTTACCGACGATCCCGCCGAAGCGCGCGAAATCGCGACGCTGCTTGACCGCACCAACCAGGAGCGCCGCAAGCTTGAACAAGAGATGGCCGATCAGGCTTTTGCCGAGATCGATACCTATTTCGATCCCGAAAAACATTTTGGGCTGGTGGTGGCGCAGGAAGGATGGCACCCGGGTGTCGTGGGTATTGTTGCCTCGCGTGTTTCCCGCCACTACAACCGTCCGGCCATCGTGATGGGTATCGACGAAGACGGTCGTGCGCGCGGCTCCTGCCGCAGCATCGACGAATACGACTTGCTCGAAGGGTTGCGGGCGTGCGAACACCTGCTGGAAAAATTCGGGGGTCACAAAATGGCCGCCGGCGCGGAACTCTCCAGCGGTTCGCTGGACGAATTCAAGACCGCCTTCAACGCCGCCGCGTCGACCAGCCTGTGTTCCATGGATCTTTCCCCCGTGCAGCAGATCGATGCCCGCGTATCGGCGGAAGAACTCGACTGGAAATTCATGGAACAGCTCCAGCGGCTTCAACCGTTCGGGCAGGACAATCCGGAACCTGTCTGGGCGCTGCATGGCATCGAGGTGTCGGGAAAGCCGCGCGTCGTTGGGCAGAAGCACTTGAAGCTTGCGCTGGATTCCCATGGCCGGAAATTTGATGCGATCGCGTTCAACTACCCGGTGGAACGTTTGCCGCAGGGGCCGATCGATGCGGCCTTCACGCTCAAGGAAAACACGTGGAACGGAAGTTCCAATCTCCAGTTGCAGATCATGGATCTGCGCGCTTCCGCTCGATAACATTAATCCACGCGTTCGAAGCGGGCGACGCTCTCAACGTGGTTGGTCTGCGGGAACATGTCGACAGGCTGGCAGTGGACGAGCCGGTATTTTCCCTCTTCGCAGAACATCTGCCCGTCGCGGGCGAGCGAGGCGGGGTTGCAGCTGACGTAGACGATGGTGGCCGGCGCGATGTCGAGCAGCGTTTTAACAGCCTTTGGATTCATGCCGGCGCGCGGTGGATCGGTGATGACGACGTCGGGCTGGCCGAAGTCGCGCATCTCCTGTTCGATCTGCTTGATGTCCTTGAGGTCGAGCTGGATGAATTCGCAGTTTCCAACGCCATGGCGCACGGCGTTTTCGCGGGCGTCGCGTACGGAGCTTTCGACCACTTCAACGCCGAGCACCTTTTGGCAGTGGCCGGAGGCGAAGAGGGCGATGGAGCCGGTGCCGCAGAAAAGGTCGTAGACGATGTCGGTTGGCTTGAGCCGGGCGCTTTCCAGTATCTGGAAGTAGAGCTTTTCGGCCTGGGCGGTGTTGGTTTGGAAGAAGGAGTTGGCGGAGATGCGGTAGGTGTAGTCGCCAAGCCGGTCGGTGATGACGCCGTCTCCGTGCAGCACATGTTCCTGTTCGCCGAAGGCGACGGTGTTTTTCGCCGAGGTGGTGCTGTTGACAAAGGTGGTCAGGCGGTCGCCGAGCACGGACTTGAGGTCGTCGCACAATTCCTGCATTAGCTTGGGGTGGTGCGTGGTCGTGACGAGGTTGACCATGAACTCGCCGGTGTTGCCGCCCTTGCGGACGACGAGGTTGCGCAGCTCGCCGGTGTGCGAGAAGGTCGAGTAGACCGGCAACTCTTCCTTGTGGCGCAGGCAGAAGGCACGCGTGGTGTTGAGTGCCATGACCATTTCTTCGGGCGAGAGGTCGCAGTGGTCGATGTCGATGGATTTTGAGTAGCAGCCGGGGGCGTGGAAGCCGAGGGCGAAGTCGATTGGCTTTTTGAGCTGATCGGCCGGGATATCGGCTTCCTCGGGGGTGAGGTAGCGCAGGTCGGTGAAGGAAAAATCCATCTTGTTGCGGTAACCGAAGAGTTCAGGGGCGGGCATGCACGGCTCGCATTCCACGTCCTTGAATCCGCCGATGTGTTCGAGAGCATCCTGCACCTGCTTGCGTTTGAGGCGGAGTTGTTCGGCATAATCCATGTGCTGCCACTTGCAGCCGCCGCATAGGCCAAAGTAGGGGCAGATAGGGTCGATGCGGTGCGGGGAGGGTTTCACCAGTCCGCGATAGTTGGCCGCGAGGTATTTCTTCTTCACCTTGAAGATTTCCGCCGTGACGACATCGCCGACGGCGGCGGGCCCTTGCACGAAGATGCTTATGCCGTCGTCCAGTCGTCCGTAGCATTGGTTCTTGTCGCCCAGGTCGAGAATCTCGACCTCCACTATCTGTTGCTTGGTATACATAGGGCGCGAAGAGTAGGGGAGCGGCCCGGCGGTTGCAAAATTATTTTGCGTTCCTGTCTCCTGCCGGTATGCTTGCCGCCACTAAAGAAAGGATTTTCCATGGAAACGATCAGAGCCATCATGACGCGCCGCAGCATCCGAAGCTGGACGGACGAGCCGGTTACGGCGCAGGAACGGAAGACGATTCTGGAGGCGGCGATGAATGCACCCTCGGCGGCGGATGCACGCCCTTGGCATTTTGTGACGATCGACGATCCTTTGGTCATCAACCAGTTTGCCGGCCTTGGCGGTACGGAAATGCTGTCCGACTCGACCTTCATGGTGCTGGTTTGCGGCGATGCGGGCAGGGAGGTTTATCCCGGATTCTGGCCGCAGGATTGCTCCTGCGCGGCGCAGAACATGCAGTTGGCGGCGCACGATATTGGAATCGGCTGCGTTTGGATCGCCATCTATCCGCTGGAGGAACGGGTACAGGTCTGCCGCAAGATTCTGGGCATTCCCTCCGCCATCACTCCGTTTGCATTGCTGGCGATGGGTGTTCCGAATGAAGTCCTTCCACCGGAAAACCGCTATGACGAGGGGCGGGTTCATCAAAACAATTGGTAGGGATTTGGGATTTTATTTTTGAGCATAACGTGGAATCATCGGTCTCATCTCAAAACAAAACAGGAGTGATACAATGGCTGAAGGCGTAATTGAATTGAATGGAGCTACTTATAACGACGCGGTAAAAAGCGGTGTTGTACTTGTCGATTTTTGGGCACCTTGGTGCGGACCGTGCAAAATGCAGACCCCGATCCTTGAAAAAGTGGCGGCGGCAGTTGGCGGCAAGGCGGTCATCGCGAAGGTGAACGTGGACGAAACCCCCGAGCTGGCGGCCAAGTACGGTATCCGTTCGATCCCAACATTGATCCTGCTGAAGGACGGTGAAAACAAGCAGCAGTTTGTTGGTTTGCAACAGCAGGCTGCACTGGTCTCCGCGATCGAAGCGGCACAATAAACCGAGGGTTCCAAGGTTTGGAAAAGGGCGCTGCGAGCGCCCTTTTTTTATAGGCGCGTGGGGGATGTCGCACGATCTTGCAACGAGGCTAGTTGGATGTTGTTTGGGCCATGCGTTGCACCTATTTTCTGAATGGTGAAAAGGGAGAAGCCGTTTCCTTCCCCCTGGCATGGCGGGGTGTCCCGCCGGCCAGAAGGTCAGGCATGCTTGGGGCGCATATCCGGGGTGCGCCTGTTTGGCTTGGGGCAGCGAACCTTGCTGCACGCGTCCGGTGTTTTGCAGCACGTCCGCTCGGTGGTCTTATACGTCTTCACGCGCCACATGACCAATCCGCGCACGGCACCCACCAAGGGGAATATGAGCAGCGAGCTGTCGAATACTTCCGGGAAAGACAACGTCTTCCCCGCCACCAGTGGCGCCAGGTAACATGCGGAGGCGCTGGCCCCGACGGAGTACAGCGTACCCCATACAAATGCTCCTTTGAAGAGTTCGTCGCCCAATCGGACACGACCTCGGTTCCGGTTCCATGTATCTGTTGTTTTGGTTTTCATTTGTTTTCCTTTTTGTTTTTGGTTCAGGAGCCATGCAATGGAAAAACATGTTCTTCCGTCGAATGCCCCTCTGGTTTCGCGCCTACTAAAGCACGATTGCTTTTTGCGGTGACGCGGATTTGGTTAGAATAGGGCTAGCGCTTTTGATGCCCGCCGGGGGAGATGACTACCTCAATTTCGTGAGAGAGTCGGACTTGCGGGGGTTACTGAAGAGTCCAGCGTGAGCAATGACCTTTGCGAGATCATGCTCGCAGAATGCGCGGCTAGTTGCCTTGGCTGGCTCCATGCGCTGATTGCAATGTTGCGATAGTCGTTTTCATCTTGTTTCCTTTTCGAGATCCTATGCCCGATTGAAACATGACCTGTTGGTCAATTGATAAGGAAGAACGCAGGATACATGCCATGAAATCGGTCACGGTGTATGATCAAGCGTAGCAACGAAATACGACTAATACCAAAATTTTTAAGAAAACAAAAAAGCCCAATATTGTAATTAGTTAAGATAAATACTACAGCAATGAGCTATAAATGTATTTCATCCGCAACCGGGCCTTACGACCGCACCACGGCGCGGCGGAAGTTGGCTTGGAAAGCCGCGAGCGTCATTTCCGTGGAGACTTTTTGTTGGATAGCCTCGATTTGAGTCTGCCAGGTGTTCCGTGCACGGGAAAAGGTCTCGGCCAACTCGGTTCCGTTTTCGGGTTCGAAGGTCCACTCCCTGGGCAAGATATCGAGCATGCCGTCGCGGCGGCTTCCAAGGACTGGAATTCCGCGGGCGAGGGCCTCGAGCATGACGAGCGGAACGCCTTCGAACCGTGATGGGATCAGCAAAAAGTCGATTTGCTCGTAGAAGGCGTCCGCATTCTCTTGCCACGGCAGCAGGGTGATGTTTTCTTTCCCTTTAATCAGTTTGCGCAACTTTGCCTCGTCGGGCCCGTTTCCGGCCATGATCAGTCGGCAGCCCTGGAAGGCCTCCGAAAATTCGCAGAAGGTGCGTACCATGAAATCCTGCCGCTTCTGGTTGAATTCCACTCGGCCCAGGAGGCCTAGCGTGAGAAGGCTTTGGGCTTTAGGCTTTGGGCTTTGGGGTGGGGCAATGCCATTGTGGACGACGGCGATGGGTTTCTTGACGCCGCGCCCGATGAGCAAGGCCTTCATGCTTGCGGCGATGGCGATGTAGCGGTCGGGTTGGTTGAGCAGGTGTTGATTGAGACGGTCGCGCAGGCTACCGAACTTGGCACCCATATCGGCTAGGCAGTGCGGGATGGCGATATAGCTGACGCATTCGATGCCGGCCTTCTTTGCGGCCAGCACGCCCCGGGTGGATTGGGAAATATCGCCCTGTATGCAAAGCACAAGATCGGGATCCCAAATTCGTAGATCCTTGGAGGAGGACGCAATTTGAAACCCGCCAAGCTTTTTCGCAAGCTGCCGATTGGCCGGGTTGATCATGCACACGACTTCAATCGATGGATCGGCGGCGAGTGCCGCAACCCCGTGGCAGGCCATGATTTGATGGCCGCCGTAGTCGGGGTTTTCGTCGTAAACGAGGATTTTCACGGCAAATTTAGAACCCGGGCAGGGGTGCTAGCCCCATGGATTGCTGTGGTGGAACGAGCTTCTGGAACTCCGGCGTGTTGCGGACGGGGTCGAAGCGGTTGTCCTTGCGGAGCATGTTCCGGACGGGTTCGCCGCCATATTCGATCGCCCGCTCCAATGAAACAAGCATCTCGCCGCGCTTGTTGAATGCGAGTTCCAAGGCGGCGAGGTTGGTCCATCCCTGCGGATCCTTCGGCGCGATAACGGTGTATTTCTTCAGCGCTTGTTCAACCACGGCAAAGCGGCGGCCTTGCGCCATTTGCTGGGCAATCTGGAGAAGCATTTCTGGTTGCATGGTATTGCCGGAAATCATGTTCATGGCGAGCGCGTCGGCCTGGTTGACCTGGTTCATCTGGAAGTAGATGGAGATGAGTTGCATGGCGTCGTTGAAGTCGCCGCCATTGGCTTTTAGTTTTTGTTCAAGCAGTTGGCGTTGGGCGGTCATATCTTTCATTTGCTTGAGGCGCGCTTGGAACTGGGAGGCATTCTCGTTGTAGGGATCCTTGGCGAGCAGGTCGTCAAACAGTCCGATGGCTTCGTCGAAGCGGCCCTGCTGGGCGATGAGATCGGCCAGGCGGAAGTTTGCCTCGGGACTCAGGTCGTAGAGCGCGACGGACTGGCGGAAGGCGGCTTCGGCTTCCTTGGGCTTTCCGCGCGCGGCGTAGAGGCCGGCGAGGGCGCTGCGCAGCTTGGAGAATGTTTTGCGCGCGACGATGTCGCGAATGAATTTTTCATCGCCCAGCAACCGCGCGCAGTACCAGTTCCAGAAATCGGTGTCGTTCTTGATCATCTCGGCGGTGAGCGGGGTGGGTTTGTTGTTGATCTTCATGATCAGTCCGTGCGGCGTGAGGTATGGATACATCCACGGGAGCACATAACTTTCTTCGACGTAGAAGGTGCGTTGCGGAGGAAGTCCGGTTTTGGAATCGATGGGCGGGTCTTCGTAAACCATGGCGGAACCGGTGGGGCGGGTCTTTTCGTTGGTCTTGGTTTCGGTGAGGTATTGGTTGTGGTCGAAGATCATCCTGCTGAGGAACCCGTTGATCTGCATGACGCCGCCGACGCCCTGTACCTGCACCTTCCCACCTTCGGTCGTGACGTCGGCTCCGGCATTGATGGCCCCGGATTGGACGCCTTGGACGTATTGCTGGAACGCGAGATTGCTGTCGAGCGGGGAGGGTATCCAGATTTGGTCGCCGTAGAGGTCGCGCATGACGTTCATGTAGGTGTTGTCGGCCAGCGCGTTCTGGGTGATGAGGTAGACGTCCTGGCGGACCTTGCCGGAATAGATCATGTAGGTGGGGACGAAGCGGCCCGGATCGGTTCCACCGAAGAAAATCGCGTTGGTGCCCATCGGCTGGGGATAGGCCTTGTTGGGGTAGGCCGCCCATTGCTTTTCAAATTCCGCTTCATCTGGATACCAGTAGTGCATGTCCTCTTCGATGCCGAGTACGCCCTGGAGCTGCCAGTTGCCGAACTGCCAGCCAAAGTCGTGGCCGTTCTGCTCGGCACCACCGACCACCTTGAGCTGGTCCTTGTTGGTGAAGTTCTTATGGATCAGCGAGAAGGGAAGCAGGAGCACCATGGCCACCCCGACCACCTTGGTGACGGGATTGTTTTTCACCAGGGTTTCCAGCCACGCCATGAGCATCAGGATGCCGTAGCCCAGCCAGATGACGTAGATGGCGTGCGACTGGATGTATTGCACCCGGCCAATGAAGAGGTTCTGGATGTCGGACTTCGGGTTTTGCAGGATCATGAACACGATGCCGACGGAGAGGAAGGCTATCAGCGTGGTGCCCAGCCATGCGAGGTTGCGCTTGCCAACCTTGCCGCAGAAGAAGAAGGGAACGGCGGCCAATACGGCGATCAGCCAATAAAACTGGGAGCGCAGATCCATGAGATAGGTGCCGATCTGTTGGAGGAAGCGCGGGGTGAAGACGTGGGCGAGCTTGACGCGCTCGTACTGGCCGCGGGTGATGGCGTGCATGAAGCCCTGCCAGGTGCGCGGATAGCCCCAGTTGATGGGCGGGTTCTGGTCGGACGAGAACGGCATGTAGAGATAGAATGCCAAGCCAACCAGCATGACGAGCAGGGTAGGGCCGACGACTTTTCCGTTGGGCAATGTGAATGTGGCGATGATCGGGATGATAATGGCGTACGCGGTCCATGCCCAAAAGCCGATATGGTCCCATCCGGCAAGCCAGCTCCAATCGCTGTTTTTTTCGGTGAGTACTTTGGTGGCCACAACCATGATGGCCAGGGGAATGCAGGTGATGATGAAATCGCGCCCCAGTCGCCAGTTCCGAAAGAGGATGCCCACGGCCATGGCCAAGCCCATGAACATAAGGGTCTGGTGGTTGGTGATGCCCAATCCAAAGGCGAATGCGCAGAGAAATAGCCATATGGATTGCTTGGGGTCGACCATCCAGCGGTAGAGGAAGAGCAGCACGAGCGATTGGAAGAGAATGTTCAGGGTGTAGACCTCGGCGATGACGGCCTGCGACCACATCCCTTGGCCAAACGCCAGCAAAAGGCCGCCCGAGATGCCCGCCACGCAGCAGAAGAGGCTTTCGGTTTTCTCGCCGAGCATGGTCGATTCTTTCTGCATGCCGCGCAGCAGATCCATGCCGGAACGGCTGATCAGCAGCGCCAGCACGCCGCAGGCGGCGGCGCCGGCCACGGCGGAGAAGAGGTTGACCGCCCATGCGGGATTGGGGTGCCCGTGGAAGGTGACCGCATGGAAGACCCATTGGAAGAACCAGGTCAACAGCGACCAGATCGGATAGCCGGGCGGGTGCGGTACGCCGAGATAATCGGAAGCCACGATCAGTTCGCCCGAGTCTTCGAGTCCTACCGTGGGTTGGAGGGTCAGCACATAAACCGTCAGCGAAACAACGAAGGTCGCCAGACAGGCGATCCAGTCCGATTTGCGGAAAAACTTTTTAGCATTCAATGTGGCCATCTCCATTTACAAAACAAGCGGATAGGATAGAGCAAACTTGCACTACGTCAAGTTTGCATCCTTTTCCTGTGCCGGGATAATCTCTGCCACTTTCCACTGGGTTTGAAAGGCGGACAGGTGTCAGAGTTCTCAGTTGGGGGAGAGGTTATTTTGGCCCGGACGAATCAATAAAAACTCTCGCATTGACTGGTGGAGTCTGACTAGACTGCCGCTCTTTTTTTAGTTGGTTCTATGATGGCATGCATATCCAATTTATCGTCGTTCCTCCGCCGCAAGGATGGATTGTCGGGGCAACTGGTGAAATACATCCTCTGCGGCGGTGTGGCCGTTGCCGTGGATACGTTTGTTTTTTACCTGCTGGCCTGGCTGGTTTTTCCTTGCCTGCGACAGAGTGATCCGATGGCGCGGTTGATCGAGTGGGTGGGCTTTTCGGTCCAGGAGGTGGGTGCGGATGAATTAAAGCGCAACTACTGGATTATCAAGGGCTTTTGTTTCCTGTGCTCGAACATAGTGGTCTATGTGTTGAATGTGCTGTTTGTCTTCAATACGGGGCGGCATCGGAAGCCGATGGAAATCCTGCTGTTCTTCGGATCTTCGCTATTTCAGTTTTTCTTTATCTGGCTAGGTGGCATACTCATTACCCTGTTCAAGTGGGAAGTGACCTATGCGAACATTGCGATGTTGACAACTTCGCTGCTCGTCAATTTCGTGGTCAGGAAAAAGCTGGTGTTCAAGAGCTAGGGCAACAGGGAATTTTGAAATGAAACAAGCGGTGATTACAGGAGTGAACGGGCAGGACGGCTCCTATTTGGCGGAGCTGCTGCTCGGCAAGGGCTATGAAGTCCATGGCATCGTGCGTCGAACCAGCTCGTTCAGCCGCGGACGCATCGACCCGTTCTATGGCGCGAATGCCGGCGTGTCGGGCAAGCTGGTGCTGCACTATGGCGATATGGGCGACGAGAAAAACCTGCGCAAACTAATGGAAAAAGTGCGCCCCGACGAAGTCTACAACCTGGCTTCGCAGTCGCATGTGGGCATTTCGTTCGACATGCCGGAATACTCCACCGACGTCAACGCGCTCGGTACGCTGCGCCTGCTCGACGCGATGCATGACTATTGCCCAAAATCGCGCTTCTACCAGGCCTCGACCTCGGAGCTTTTCGGCAGTGCCGACGAATCTCCGCAGACCGAACAGACGCGTTTCAAACCCAATTCCCCCTATGCCGTGGCGAAGCTCTATGCCTACTGGATGACCGTCAACTACCGGCAGACCTACGGCATGTATGCGTGCAACGGCATCCTGTTCAACCACGAGTCGCCGCGGCGCGGGGAAAACTTTGTGACGCGCAAGATAACCCAGACCGTTGCCCGCATTGCGGCGGGACTTACGGACTGTCTCTACATCGGGAATATGGAGGCCCGTCGCGACTGGGGTTATGCGCCCGACTATGTGCGCGCCATGTGGCTCATGCTCCAGCAGGAAAAGGCCGACGATTTCGTGATCGCCACCGGCGAGCTGCATTCGGTGCGGGAGCTGATCGAAAAGGCTTTCGCGTATGTGGGGACAAAAATCGAATGGGAAGGCAAGGCCGCCGCCGAATGCGGCATCGATTCCTCTACCGGAAAGCACGTGGTGAAAATCGATCCAAAGTATTACCGGCCGATCGATATTGATTCCGTCCTGGGCGACGCCTCCAAGGCTAGGCGGGAGCTGGGCTGGGAGCCGGAGGTCAAGTTCGATAGGCTTGTCGAAATCATGATGGAGGCGGATGTGCAAGCCGCCCAATCCGCACGACAGGATTGATGGTGAAGATACTGATACTCAACTGGCGGGATATCCGCCATCCAAGAGCGGGCGGCGCCGAAATGCGCCTGCACCAAATCTATGCCCCGCTGACGCAACAGGGGCACAAGATTGTACTCTATTCCTGCACCTTCCCCGGATGTGCAAAAGTAGAAAATGTAGACGGCATCGAAGTCCATCGGCTCGGTAACGACCTGACCTTTGCCCCGCTCTGCACGTTGAACCTCCGCCGCTGGGTTAAAAAACACCAGAGCGACATCGTGGTAGAGGAACTCAATAAGCTGCCGTTCTATTCGCCGCTGGTCTACAAAGGCCCGCTCATGGTTCAAATGGCGCACCTTTGGCGCAAGTCGATCTTCAAGGAGGCCATCTTTCCGGTGGCCTTTGTAGTATGGTTTTTCGAGCAGACCATCGAATGGTTCTATAAAAAATGCTGGTTCTCAGTCTACAGCACCTGCACCCAAAGCGACCTCCGTTCATTCGGTGTGCCGAACGAGCGCAACCGGTTGATCTATTGCGGAGCCGATCTTTCAAGCTATGTGCCGGGAACGCAAACTCGTGAACCGTTCATCCTTTGGATCAGCCGTCTGCAAAAATACAAGGGACCGACCGATGCGGTCGAAGTACTCGAAAAACTGGCCCCCGATTTTCCCGAACTAAGGTTGGTGATAGTTGGTTCGGGACCATTTCGCGCCAAACTGGAAGAATTCGTTGCATCGAAAGGCTTGCAGGATCGAGTGACGCTGACCGGCTTCATCAGCGAAACCGAAAAAATCGATCTACTGCAACGCGCCGCCGTTCACCTGCAGTCCAGCTATAAGGAAGGGTGGGGGCTGAGCGTGATCGAAGCCAACGCCTGCGGCTGCCCCGTCGTGGCCAATGACACCACCGGCCTGCGCGACAGCTGCCGCGACAACGAAACCGGCCTGCTCTACAAGCACTGCGACATCGACGACGCCGCTTCCAAGGTCCGGAAAATCCTGACCGACGAACCCCTGCGCGAGCAATTGGTCGCCAAAGGTTATGAATGGGCCTCCGGCTTCAGCTGGGAGCGCAACACCCGCGAAATCCTCGACTATCTCCAGGAGATCATCGACGCCCAATGAAGCTATCTATCATCATCCCTGCCCATAACGAAGAGCACCGGCTTCCGCCGGTACTTGAGGCCTATGCCGACTTGTTTTCCGGCAAGATGGGTAATGAAGTCGAAATCATTGTCGTAGTGAATGGCTCCACGGACGGCACCACCGATATTGCTACGAGCATCGCTGCTCGATATCCGCAGATCAAGGTGATTGAAGATGCCCGGCGGATTGGGAAGGGCGGAGCCGTCATCCTCGGTGCCAAGGCGGCTTGCGGGGCATGGATTGGCTTTGTCGATGCCGATGGCGCGACTTCCGCCCATGAGTTCCTTCGCCTATACGAGGTTGGGAAGCAGTACGATGGGGTTATCGCCTCGCGCTGGAAGCGTGGCGCGCAGGTCAACATTCATCAGACGGGGCTGCGCCTTCTCTCCTCTCGCCTCTTCAATTTCCTTATCCGTACGGTGCTGGGTTTGCGCTATGTGGATACGCAGTGCGGTGCCAAGATTTTCAAGGCCGAGGCGTGGCGGACCATCCTTCCGCAGGTCGGCATCACTCGCTATGCATTCGATGTGGATCTGCTCTACCAGTTGAAGCGGCACGACTACCGGATCGTGGAGGAACCAACGGTCTGGAACGATGTGGCTGGTTCGAAAGTTCAGCTCATGAATACCTCCTTCGAGATGTTCTGCGCAGTTGTCCGGATGCGGTTGCTCTACTCTCCCTTCCACTTTGTCGTGAAGTGGTACGATCGTTTTCTGGCGAAGCCGATGGAGTTCCTGCTGCGTGATGAGCTGTTCCGCCATACGGCGCTGCTGTTTAGCGCATCCATCATCACCTCGTTCGGCAACATCGGTTATCAGATGGTTGTTGGACGAACGCTGCCGGGTACGGAGTACGCGCTGTTGGCGACCTTCTTGGCACTCTTCGCCATCGTTGCTCGCCCGCTCGGCACCTTGTCGACCGGTATCAACCACTATGCCAGCCTGCTCGCCAAAGAGGGTCATCAAGGTGTGGTGGGGCGCTTGCTGATAAAGTGGATTCTGCTGACCGGCGGCGCTTCCGTTGTGATGGCAGGAGTGTGCCTGCTGTTTGTCAACCAGATTGCTGCCTTCTTCCATTTGGAACGGATGGCTCCCGTGATCGTCTCCGCTGCGGCACTTCCGGCAATCTTCATTGCGCCTGTACTCGGCGGCGTGTTGCAGGGCTTGCAGCGATTTCATTGGACTTCGATCGCCAGTATTTCCAATGCACTTGGGCGGGTTGTTCTGGGAGGATTGCTCGTTACGCTGCTCTATCCCGCCTGCGGCTGGGCGCTGGCCGGGCATGTGGGCGGCATGTATTTGGCGGTGCTTGTTTCGTTGGTCGCTTTGTTTCCGTTGCTGAGAAACCGGGAATCGGATGGTAGTCCCATTCCGAGCATGCGGTTCTATCTTATGCAATGCTTCTTCATCCAGGTTGGCGCGGCGGTACTCATGACCGGCGACGTGGTGCTGGTGAAGCACTACCTGCCGGGAAATACCGACTTTGCCTACGCCGCAACTCTCGGACGCATGGTCGCCTTCATCGCGGCTGCGGTCGCCATGGCCATGTTCCCGAAGGTTTCCTCGGCCGGGGAGTTCACCAAAGAACACCGGGCGGTTTATCTGCGATCGCAACTCTATACGGCCGGCTTGGTTGGCGCGTCGCTTGTGGTGTGTATGCTGGTACCCGCTCCCATGCTGCGCATCCTGTTCAAGATCACGCATCCGAGTTCCGAAATTTTGGCCTACACGCGTGGGGTGGCAGTAGTAATGGCCGTCTCCATGCTTTTGAACATCAATATCTGCCTGTTGCTCGCCCAACGTCGTTTCCGGTTGCTTTCGGTGACGATCATTTGTGCAGTTTTTTATATAATGATGGTTCGTCTATTTCACGAGTCGGGGTATCAAGTTATTTTGTTAGAAGGCATCGCCAACCTTATAGCGTTGGTTGCGACCACGATTGGGATTTTATGGCAGACAGATTCCGGGAATGATGTGAAGGGGGAATATGAAACAATCTCTTAAAGTGTATGGATTCCTGTTGGTAGGCTTTGTTTTATTGGCGGCCGTGGTGTTTCGCTGTGGATGGGCTACGGATAAGGTATTTTCGGGTTCCGATGCCAACATTGGTATCTTAGCTGTAAATAGCCGGAATCTGCCTGCTCGTTTTTTCGGAGGATACGACGCGGCACCGTTGTTCGGTGGTGCTTCGAAGACGCCTCTATCGGTTTCCAGCATTGGGAAATCCATCCTGCCTCCGGAGCTTTTTTCAAACACATGGTATGCTTTTTACCTCATCCTCTCTTCCCTTGCGTTGATTGCTTATCTTCGGCTGTGGAATCTTCGATGGATGAGCTGCTTGCTGGGTGCATTATCAGCCTTTTGGATGGGTTCCATTACCATTGCAGCCAGTGGTCATCTCTATAAGCTGGGAGTCGTGGCCCTTTTTTCTTTCGCACTTCTATGTGTCGAGAAAAGCGTGCGTGCAGGTAGGGCGAGGAGGGTGGGATGGGCCGTTTTAGCCGGCATCAGTGTGGGGTTGATGTTGCTGGAACAGCAGGATGTCGGTTTGTTGGCGGGGCTTTTTCTTGGTGTGTATACGCTCTTTAGATTGGTGCAGACCGCAGGAAGATCTTGGCTGGCTTGGCTGGCTGTACTATTGCCGATTGCCGCGATTGGGCTGGGTTTTTCGGCTACAACGGCGTTGTCCTCCTACACAGCCAATGTTATCGATACCGGAATAAAGGAGAGTCCTGAGCAACAGTGGGACTATATTACGCAATGGAGCATGGTTCCATCCGAATTGCCCGATTTGGTTGCCCCGGGTTATTCAGGATGGAGCACTGGCAATCCAGATGGCCCTTATTGGGGAGACTGCGGCCAATCGGCTGAATGGAAGAAGACGAAGCAAGGTTTTCGGAATTTTCGTCTGGATAGTAGCTATATTGGGTTGCTTCCTATTGGTTTCGCGCTCGTCGGATTTTGGGCGGCTGCAAGCTCCCTTAGGGATAAGAAAAGCAGTGGCAGAATTTTTTTATTATGGAGCCTTCTCGGAGTTGCAGCGTTGTTGCTCTCCTTTGGAAAGTTCAGTCCATTGTACAAATTGTTCTACCAACTTCCTTTGATGGGCAATATCCGTGCACCTATCAAGTTTTTGCATAATTTCCAAGTCATTATCGGCATACTGGCTGCGTACGGTGTGGACCACCTGTTATGCTTAAGTGAGAAAGGGCGAAAGAAAACGTTGAAAAAGCTGCTATGGATTGGCGCCGCCGCCACCACAGGCTTTGTGCTATTCTCCGTTTTAGCTCAAACGGAAGCTTATGAACGGCCATTTACAGAGTGGGGGCAGTATGCTTCCATTATAACCTCCACCATATCCAAAGCATGGCTGCATGTAGCGGTCATGGCCGTCGTTTTTTCCGCCTTTGTTTTTGCCCTAATAAAAAAATTCAAATGGTATCATGCGGTATCGGCAGTGTTGCTGGTTGGGGCAATCGCTTTCGATTCGGTCTACATCACGAGTCACTACTTCAAGGCGATTGATGTCTCCGTGTTGAAAAAAGGCAACGTTGTACTCAACTACCTCAAGGAAAACCAAGGCGACGAGCGGTTCTATTTCACGGATCCGGGAGGGGTGTACAATAGTTGGATGGGGTTGGACGTGGCCTATCATGGCCTACAACCTTTTAATTTTTGGCAGATGTCCCGGATGCCCTCAGAGTATAAGGAATTTCTTGCGGAGGTTGGCCGCAACCAGATTCGGATGTGGGAACTGGCTTCGGTCAAGTATATCACAGCCTCGGCAGGCATCATGGATCAGCTCCAGAAGAATCCGATGCTGAAAGAGGCATTCGAGCCTGTCATGTTTTATCGTTTTGGCATGCAAGGAGACGAGCTTCTCGTTACCAAACTGGTGCGGCCCGAGTTCCCGCAGGACCAGGTGCTTCTGTATTTTAAGAACTATATTCCACGATTTGCCCTGTTTCATGACTGGGAGACGGTTCCGCTGGATCAGCAGTGCAGGCGTTTGGCGGATCCATCGTTCAACGCCCGCCAAAAGGTTCTGCTGGACGAAGACCATGCCGTGTCCGCAGTCAAAGGGGAGGCTTTTGAGCGAGTCGAAGCAACCACGACCCAGAACAGTGCTGTTATCAAGACGGACAGCGGGAAAGAGGGCATACTTCTCTTTACCCAGCGCGATCAACCTGAGTGGAGAGTTTTTTTGGACGGGAAGCCGGTTCCATTGCTCCGTTGCAATTATTTATGCATGGGAGTTGCTGTTCCGGCCGGGAAGCACGAAGTTCAGTTCAAGGTTTACTGACAAAGGCGATACGAGAAATGCCATGAAAATCATTGAGAACATTATAGTAAAAACAGTTCATGTCAGGTTCTTCGACTGGTTCTATCAGAAGATTATTGGCTTGGGGAATTTTATTGCTCGCGAGTCCAGCCGTCCTATAGGGCGTCCAGCTCTCGGGGTGGAAGATGCTGTCACAAGTATTTTTCCTGATCTGATTGTTCTTAACGGCCCTTTCAAGGGGATGCGCTATCCGCATGCGAGGTCGGTCGGAAGCACGTTATTTCCCAAACTGCTTGGCTCGTATGAACGTGAGCTGCACCCGGTTATCAATTCTTTTCCCTCTCGCGGTTACACCGCTATAGTAGATGTAGGTTGCGCCGAAGGATTCTATGCAATTGGTCTTGCGCGTATGCTTCCCGCCGCAAAAGTTTATGCCTATGATATCAATCCAAAAGGTCGTGATCTATGCCAGCAGATGGCGGAGTTAAATGGGGTCTCTGACAGAGTTTCGGTAGGAACCGAATGCTCGGATAGGGAATTGCTCTCGCTTGATTTAGGGGGGAGGGGGCTCATTGTCAGCGATTGTGAGGGATTCGAGAAGGAGTTGTTCTCTGATAGCGTTATTAGACAAATGGAGCGTCATGATTTCTTGATCGAGGCTCACGATCTTTGGGATCGATCCATATCTCCACTATTGCTCGAAAGATTTAAGGCGACGCATGAAATGATTCTCATTAAAAGCGTCTGTGACAGCCTTAAAGTTGACCTCTATCAATACGAAGAACTGCGGAATTATGATAAGGCGACGCGATACTACCTGATGGAGGAAATTCGTCCGGAATGTATGAACTGGCTCTATATGAAAGCGGTGAGATAATATGAGACGCATTCCTGTGGCCGTTACAATCAATGAAAACTATGCCCAGCATCTGGGAGTCATGCTGAGTTCTTTAGCTCGGAATACGTCCGCACTCATAGATGTATATATCCTTTACGATAAGCTATCTCCGGCTTCCTTTTCAAATTTTGAAAAGCTTTCAAATGTGAGGGGTAACTTATCATTGCACTTTAACCAGGTATTGGACTCCCGGTTTGACGAGCTTTTCATTCGCCTTCATTTCCCTCCAATTTGCTACTACAGATTCCTGTTGCCATCCATTCTTCCTGAATCTATTTCGAAGGTGGTCTATTTGGATCCTGACATTGTGGTGTTGGAAGATATTTCAGCGCTCTGGAATGTGGAGTTGGCTGGCGAGTGGGTGGCCGGGGTGGCAGTGGCGATTACTCCCGAGAGACTGCGGGCTCTGGGTTTACGACCAGATTCCTTATATTTTAACGCAGGAGTCATGCTTTTTAATCTGACCGAATGGCGGAAAAGAAATTTGGAAGACGAGTGCTTTCAGCAGACCAAAAACTTTGGTTCATTATTAACCTTTATGGATCAGGATGTGCTGAACATTGTGTGTAAGGATCATTGGGCTAAGTTGCCGCTAAAATTGAATAAAACAAACGACTTCTTTGCCCGGCCATCTTCTCAGCCTTATGCGCCAGAAGAGATTCGGCTGGCTAAGGGAAATACGGGAATCGTTCATTACACAGGGTCGTGTAAACCTTGGCACTATTCGTGTGTGCATCCTGCCCGAAGACTGTATTGGAATTATATACATGGAACTCCGTGGGAGGGAGCGTCGTATGAGGGGAAGGGATTCATCACTACTTTAATCAAACTAGTTCCTTTTAGATTTAAGAATATTTTAATCCGGCTTTTGTCAAGATGTCATTGGTGAATGGTAGGTACTCTTTAGTGTCATCAAATTTATAATTCCGCATTGCGGGGAACTAGATGAAAAAAAATATGTTGGAAGCAAGGAGTATTGGAGCGCGAAATAGGGATTTCGCCGCCGAGTTGTCCTTCTGGAATCCGCTTTTCTTGCAGCACAGTTTTCTCATCAATGCGGTGAACCACTATTTTGAAGCGTTGCCGCAGGGACAGCGATTAACCATATATGATTTTGGCTGTGGTCAGAAACCATATGCTGTATTTGCTTCGAACCATGAATACATTGGTATCGATATCGATATAAAAAATACTAGCGCTGACATTCACGCCGATATTTCAGAGGTGCCGCTTCCTGAAAATTCTGCTGATTTGGTGGTTAGCTTTTGTGTGTTGGAACATGTGCCTAACCCGCACAAGGTTTTGTGCGAAAAGTTCAGGGTGTTGAAGGAGGGTGGCAAGGTGTTTATGCTGGTTCCTCTTTACTGGGAAGAGCACGAAGTTCCATACGATTTTTTTAGGTTCACAAGATATGGTATAGAACAACTGATGAAGGATGCTGGCTTTAACGAGATTCGGGTATATGAGTTGAATACTAGTCCTTCTATCCTAGGGATACATCTGGCAAGGCTTTGTGATAAGAAATTCATCCTAAGGTGGCTCCGTTTTCTGGTTCCGGCCGTTAATTTTGTCTTTTATAAGATTGAACTAATAGTTTTAAATAGTGCCAAGAAAAACAACATCAAGTTGTCGAATGTAATGACATTTGCCGTCGAAGGGGTGAAATAGCGCAGCTGTCGTATTTGTTCCGGGTGTCCATGTAGCGTGAGTGATGCTAGCAATGGACCAACCTGCTGACGCTCAGCTGAGAAAAGTATGTGAAGTGACTGGCAACGAAAGATCAGATGTTTTTTTTAAAACGAAACGGGTTTCGTGGGCGGAGATTTCGTGAGTGATTTTTATAAAAGTGTATCGGTAACTCCGATTGTTAACGAATACCCTATCGTCGCTATTGGACGAGCCGATTTTATCCGAAATATTCGGGTTCCAAAGCAATATTTCCATTAAACAGGATTATGACTATCTGAAAAGCCAAGGTATTTAATGGGTCACGAAGACAGCTATCAGCGCCACTCGAATCTGGAGGCGGAGCAGGCGGACGGATCGCGGATGCCCGCATGCTTTGCCGCGCCGGACACGGTCGATGCTTGGCGACATCGGCGGATGCATGAGATGCTCAATCCGCTGATTGAGGCGAAGCCGGATGCAACTTGGCTGACGGTCGGCGACGGCAGCTATGGCTCGGACGCGTTCTTCCTCCAGCAAAAGGGCGTCGATGTACTGGCCAGCAGCCTGACAGATAGTCCGCTGAAGATTGCCGCGGAGCAGGGCTACCTCAAGAAATATGCCGCCGTGAATGCCGAGCAGATTCCC
>JAIPJC010000060.1 GCA_021734345.1 Kiritimatiellales bacterium
CGGGAGACAATGCACACGCCTATGCCAATGGAGGTCAAGGCATCGAAATCGAAGCTGGAACGGCTACAATTACCGGTGCCAATGCTACGGGCAACCGCGCCGGATCGGCCTTTGCCTTTGCCACCAATGGCACCAGCTATGCCTGGGCAAATGGGGGCAACGGAATTTATGCCCACTCCGGCGTTACCAAGTTGACCATCAACAGCGGAACCTACACGGGCGCACAAGGCGGTACCGCCCAGGGAGACGCTTCATCCAATGCAGATGGGGGCTCCGGCGTTCGGATCGAAAACAGCGAACTCGCTATCAACGGCGGAACGTTTTCCGGCGCGGCGGCTGGCACGGCTTATGGCAAGAATGCCTTGGCTCGTGATGGGCGCGGCGTGTTTGCCGTCGATAGCGCCGTAACCATCAACGAGGTTGGAACAGGGGTCAAAACCATCGTCAATGGAATCTATTTTACCAACTCCACCTTAAAAGCCCTGACCCTCACCAAAGGAACGGTCAACGGGGATATCGACTTCGCGGTTAAAAATGGCCAGACCGCCACGTTCAACATCTCCACCAATGCCACGATCACCGGCACCGTTCGGCAACAAGGTGGTATCGTTGACGTGAAGTTGACCCAAGCCAACGCAAGCACACAGTTCAAGGATGTCGAAATTGACGGAACCATGAAATTCGATAAAGCCTTCGTATCGGCGAACGATGCCCGCTTCAACTTGGCGAACAACAGCCAGCTGGTCTTTGCCAACACCTTGACCCTCTCCACCAATGCCAGTATCGGGGTCGGCTACGGCTCCGTCGGTACCACCGGGAACCTGACCATGGGCAACAATTCAAGCATGGCATTCTCCTACAACGGACTAAGCCCCGCGAACTCCGGCAAGGCGACGATCACCAGCGGCGCGCTCCTCATGTCCGATCCGACCGCGAGAATCTATGTCAATGGAACAGCGGCGACATCATCAGGAAGCTTTAAACCTATTACGGCCACCGGAACCACCTTGGCAACCAATGTAAATACCATGGTCAAAGCCGACCTGGGTTGGCTGGTAACCCCAACCGCCGTCGAGAATGCCGGCATTCGGATCGACTGGGCCTACAGCTCGCTGACCAACTCGTCCCTGAGCGATTTGAATCCGGCGTTGCTCGCACTTCTCGACGCCACCATTGCGAGCACCAACTACACGGAGTTCTACAACCTCAACGGTTTGGGACAGGACGCGGGTGAGCATTTGATCCGTTATTCCGAATCGCAGCTGCCGGATATGGTTGATGCTGCGTTCCAGGTCCAGCAGCAAGTGGCGGAGCAGATTGCCGCCCGCGGAACCGAATACCGCTCCATGAATGGCTATGCCTCGACCAAACCCCGCTTTGGGAAAAAGACCGCCCCTGCCGGCGCAGCCGGACCGGCCGTGAGCGATGACCAAACCTTGCAAGGATGGGTTCGCGCCTACGGATCCTTCGCCCAACGCGACACGCAAGGCAACTTCGATTCCTACAATAACACCACATGGGGTTCGGTAGTCGGCGTCGACAAGAGTTTTGGCAAGCTGCTCGTCGGCTTGGCTGGCGGCTATGCCAACACCGATCTTGATGCAGGCTCCACCTACCAGGGGGACGTCGACACCTACCATGGATCGATCTATTCCACCATCGGCGGTGAAAGCACGTTTGTCGACCTCGCCCTTTCCTACGGCCGCAGCACGTCCAAGGAGGATAGCGTTGTATCGCAGGCCGAATTCGACTCCGACATCTACAGCGGCTACCTGGGATTGGGTAAAACATTCAATGCAACCGACACGCTGGCCATTACGCCGGAAATTTCGGGGCTGGTTTCATACTACAACCAGGAAGCGTTCACCCGCACGGGAATCGTGCCGAAGAACATTCCCGAATACGATGCATGGTCCTACCTTGGCACACTGGGCGGAAACATAGCCACCGTCCACCAGATCGACTGGATGGATCGCGGGCTGGCCTTCATTCCCGAAATCCGCGCCCACTGGCTGCACGAGTTCAATGCCGATCTGGACAATGCCAGCTACACGGTGCCGACATTGCCCGGGGACTCCTTCCCGCTCTATATGCGTCCGCGCGAAGAGGATCTTTTCCGTATTGGCTTTGGTCTCGATGTCTGGAGCTGGAGATACCAAAGGTCGAAATTCGAGTTCGACTACGACGGCCTCTTTGCCGACGGCTATGCCCAGCACATCGTCAGCGGCAAGGTCACCGTGCGCTTCTAAGGTCTGCACTACGACGTTTTCAACCGCCCGATCCATCCCCGCCCATGGCGGGGATTTTTTTGGTTCATGACCCATTTGGTTGTCTTCGTAGAAGCGGTGCCCCCACCGCTTTGCGCACGGGAAGCCCTGTTGCCGGAAATGCGACGAGGGCATCGCATCTACGAACGAGCATCCGCAAAAACAAAAACCCCGCCGGAATGGCGGGGCTTATCAACAGAAAACGTAGTCGGGTGGACTACTTGGCTTTCGCTGCTTCGGCTTTCTTGGCGGCGCAAGTCTCGCAGGTCTTTTCGGCGGTGCACTTGTCACACGACTTGGCAGCCGGACATGCAGAACATGCTGCTTTTGTTTCAGCTTTCTTGTCTTTGCATCCGCAGGTGTCGCACGCGAATGCTGCCGAACCTGCAACCAATAGGGCAATTGCCGCAATACTCATCATTCTCTTCATTACCTGGTCTCCTTTATGTTGTTTTAACCAATTACCGATCAATGACCTCATGAATCGCTTTACGTTCAAAACAGTAGCTGAAAAATTTGCTTTGTCACGTGTAACTTAAACGCATATCGCGGGCGGCCTTGACCTCGTCCAAGCGACCTACCGGCGTGGTAACCGGGGCGTGGTGCAGGGCATCCGGGTCGGTTTTGGCCAGGTCCATCAGCTCCTCCATCACCTTCACAAAGTTATCCAGCGTGTCGCGATCCTCGGTTTCGGTCGGCTCGACCATGATGGCTTCCGGCACGTTGAGTGGGAAATAGACCGTCGGCGGGTGGATGCCGCGGTCGATCATCCCCTTGGCCAAGTCCAGCGTATGGAGGCCGTGTTTCGCCAGGCATTGGCCGGAAAAGACGAACTCGTGCATGCAACGGCCCTTGTATTCCGCGCCGAAGAGCGGGCGCAGCTTTTCCTGAAGATAGTTGGCGTTGAGAACCGCGCGGTTGCTGGTGCCCAGCAAGCCTTCGCGACCGAGTGAGATGAGGTAGGCGTAGGCCCGGACAATGACGCCAAAGTTGCCGTAGAACGGGGCGATGTAACCGATGCTCTTGGGCGCGTCGTAGTTGAGCGTAAAGGTGCCGTCGTTTGTTTTAACAACCCGCGAAATCGGAAGATACGGACGCAGCTTTTCCACTACCCCGACCGGCCCGGCACCGGGTCCGCCCCCGCCGTGCGGCGTGGCGAACGATTTGTGCAGGTTCAAATGGCAGATGTCGAAGCCCATGTCGCCCGGACGATAGCGTCCCATGATGGCGTTGAAGTTCGCGCCGTCGTAATACATCAACCCGTCCACCTCGTGCACGGCATCGCAGATTTCCTGAATGCGCGTTTCGAATACTCCGAGCGTGTTCGGACACGTCATCATCACGCCGGCCGTCCGCTCGTTTAGCGCGGCCTTGAACAAGTCGAAATCGATCATGCCCTTTGCATCCGACGGAATGGTGACGACGTTGTAGCCCGCCAACTGCGCGCTGGCCGGATTGGTTCCGTGTGCCGAGTCGGGAATGATGATGTGGTCCTTTTGGGTGTTGCCACGATCCTTATGGTAGGCCGCCATGATCATCACGCCGGTAAGTTCTCCGTGCGCACCCGCCATCGGTTGCAGCGTGAATTCATCCAGACCGGTGATCTCGGAAAGCAACCGTTCCGTATTGTAGAGGATTCCCAGTGAACCCTGGGTCAACAGTCCACCACCGCGCAGCTGCGGCCAAAGCGGATGAATGTCCGTTAGCGCCGGCAGGTTGGCCGCCGCCTCGCACGCCTTCGGGTTGTACTTCATCGTGCACGATCCGAGCGGATAGAAATGCGTGTCGACCGAAAAGTTCAAACGCGACAACGCCGTGAAATGCCGGACGACTTCCGCTTCCGAAACCTCCGGCAGCTCTGCTGGCTTGCTCCGCAGATACTTGGCAGGAATCACCTCTGTCGGCGAAATCTTGATCGAGGACATCTGCACTCCCGGACGACCCGGAGACGATTTTTCATAGATTAGTTTCATGGTTTTTTTACTCCGTACTGCGTAGTTCGTATTGCTAGGCCTTGTACTCCGGGTCTTCTTCCTGGATGCGAAGCGCCTCCACGGCGGAAATCTTGTATGGCTTGCCTTCGCGGTTAACAATCACATCTTGTCCCAACTTGGCCTTTTTCACCAGTTCATCATGGACTGCCCTTTCCATGCAATCACGGGCTTCTACGGCCATTTTGCTTGGTTTTTGATTATCCATTGACACTCCTCAGAATCTCATCATATCTAGCCTTATCAACAACGGTTACTTTTTCTTTACGCCGCTCAAATGTCAGAATCGGTTTGGGGTTCGAGCTGTCGTAGCAAAGTATCTCATCGCACAAAGGCGCAAATACATTCAGAAAATTTGAGACCGTTCGACAATACCGTCGGGCAATGACATCGTCGGGAATATCGTGCCCTCCATCTGCCACTCGTTGCTTTACGCGCTGCCGCGAAAACTCCGCACTCGGAATCCACAAATAGAACATCACAATTTTCCAACCCTTGGCATGGAGTTCCTTCAACAACCTCGCATAAGTACGTCCAGACAGCGTGGTCTCGAACGCAAAATCTTCACCCTTCGCCACATTCGCCTGGATTTCGCGCAACAGGATCTTCCCGGCCTCCAACTGAACGCGCGACGGATCGAGTGGCGAAAGCCCTTCGGCGATCAGATCGGCGTTGATGAAATTTTTGCATCCCGTCAATTCCGGCAAGTACCGCAAGGCAAACGTCGTCTTCCCCGCCCCGTTCGGCCCGGCGATCACATAGCAGGTTGGTTGTTGGTTATCCATTTCGAGATTTCAACTATCGTAGACGCGTTCTCCGAGCCGCGTTGAGCTACTCAAGTCGCCCTCCAATCACGACTCAATCGTCACGCCTTTAGTGCGCTTTCCAGCTTGGCGACCATGATGTCGATTTCTTCCTTCGTCCGCTTTTCGGTGAAGGATATCAGCAGGACGTCGTCCATGTCCTTGTAGTAGCGGCCGACCGGGAAGCCGGCGGCGATCCCTTGGTCGACAAGGGCGCTGACGACGGTGGAGGCGTCCTTCGGCAGACGCACGGCAAACTCGTTGAAGAAGCGGCGGTTGAACAACGGTTCAACGCCCGGAATCTTGGTGATCTTATGCCATGCATAGCTCGCACGGTCCATGCACTGGCGACCTACATCCATGAATCCTTCGCGGCCAAGCAGCGAAAGATAGATGACGGCCCGCAATGCACACAACTGCACGTTGCTGCAAATATTGGACGTCGCTTTCTCGCGCCGAATGTGCTGTTCGCGGGCTTGCAGCGTGAGCACATAGCCGCGCCGCCCCTGGGCATCTTCCGTCTCGCCGACGATACGGCCGGGCATCTTGCGGACATATTCCTTCTTCGTGGCCATGAAGCCGAGGTAGGGTCCGCCAAAGTTGAGTGGCAGACCAAGGCTTTGTCCTTCGCCCGTGACGATATCGGCACCCATCGCGCCGGGGGTTTCGATCAGCGAGGTCGACATCGGATAGACCGACATGATCGCAAGCGCCTTGACTGCATGAATGCTGTCGATCAGCTCCGTGAGGTTATCGAGGCAACCAAAGAAGTTCGGGTTCTGCAATACGACGGCTCCGACGGATGCATCAATCACGCCCGCATAGGCGGCGCGGTCGGCAATCCCGCTCTTGGAGAGCGCGATTTCCTGATAGTCCACCGAAAGGTTCTGTGTGTAGCACCGCAGCATTGCGCGGTAGATCGGGTTGACGCCTTCGTCGACCAGCACCTTGTTGCGGCGCGTGGTACGCATGGCCATCATGATCGCCTCGAACAGTGCAGTGCCGCCATCGAACAACGAGGCGTTCGCCACCTCCATGCCGGTCAGCCGGCAGATGGCGGTCTGGTATTCAAACGCAGCCTGCAAGGTTCCTTGGGAAGCTTCGGGTTGGTACGGCGTGTAGGCCGTATAGAATTCGCCGCGACTGGAGAGCGCATTGACGGCCGCCGGAATGTAGTGGTCGTAGAATCCCGCGCCGCAGAAATTCACCAGATTGGTCGAGTTCTTCGATGCAATCTTGCGGATGTGCTGCATCATCTCCATTTCGGAGAGGCCGTCCGGCACATCCAGCACATCGGACCGTAGTCCATCCGGGATCGCGGCGAATAGTTCGTCGAAACCGGCGATTCCCAATGTCTGGAACATCGCTTGTTCATCCAGCGTGCTCGTCGCACAAAATGGTGTTTTTTTCATATGTGTTCCTATTGCGTATTACGTACTGCGTATCGGCCTACCCTCTTGCAGTGCCGTTTTTATAAAATGGCAGGGCGACGACTTCGGCGGGAAAGGTTTTCCCGCGGATTTCAACTTGGAGTTCGCGGCCCAGTTCTGCGAATTCGGGTTCGACGAAGGCCATGGCGACGGCCACTCCGAGGCTGGGCGCCAGGGAACCGCTGGTGACTTCCCCTACTTCGATTCCGTCAAAGTAGACCTTGTCGTGCTCCCGGGCGGCACGCTTGGAGTCGAACTTGAGGCCGACCAACAGCACTTCGGGATCGTCGAGATCCGCCTGAACATTCGCCTTGCCGATAAAATCCTTGGAAATATTGATGAACGCGCCGCGCGAGGTGGCGACGGGGGTGCGGGCGGCAGAAAGCTCGTGGCCATAGAGCGGGTAGCCCATTTCCAGCCGGAGCGTATCGCGACCTCCGAGCCCGCCGGGTGCAATCAATTCGTGCGCAACAAGCTTGTTCCAGAGTTGCACCACGGAAGCGTTCGGCAGATAGATTTCGTAACCCCACTCGCCGGTATACCCGGTTCGGCTCAGGATGCAGGCCGCGTCCAATGCCTGAAACTCCTTGAAACGGAAATATCCAAGATTTGGAAGCGGACAGCCAAACACATCTTCAAGCACATGGCGCGATTCGGGGCCTTGCACATCCAGCTTGGCCATGGAGGGAGAAAGGTCGATGAAGCGGGTTTTGGATGAAAGATGGCTTTGGATCCACGCGGAATCGGCGGTGGCCGTCCCGGCATTCACAACGAGCATGTAGCGTTCGTCATCGAGGCGGTAGCAGGTCAGATCGTCAATCACCCCGCCATCATCGTTGAGCATGAAGCCATAGCGCACCTGCCCGACTTCCAAAGTCGGGATGTTGCAGGTCAGCAGGTTTTCCAGATCCTGAAGGGCGGAGGGGCCGCTCAACTCGAACTCGCCCATATGGCAAATATCGAACACGGAAGCCTTTGTCCGGGTGTGTTGGTGTTCCTGAAGGATGCCGGCATATTGAATCGGCATATCCCATCCGCCAAATTCGCCCATGCGGGCCCCAAGTTCGAGATGCTGAGCGTGCAGCGGTGTTTTTTTCATAATCCGCGCACTTTAATTAATCGCCCCAACCGCCGCAATCGGAATTTGGGTCAAATAGCACCGACCCCGCGAAACTCTTCTGAATCACAACAAAACACAATAAAATTGTTATGAGGAAGGGGTTTGCTAAACTGCGAAGGTGATTAAACGGACAACCATTCTATACGCGCTAACATGGGCGTCCTATGTGGCCTTCACGTTGATTATGTTTCCGCAATGGAACAGCAATGTCATCATCCCATTCATTCCTATAATGGCGCTTGGGGGATGGTTATATGGAAGAACCAAGGCCCTAATACTAGTCATTCCAGCATTGATGTACCACTCCCTCCTGCTCAGCTTTATTTTTGCCGACCTCGTCATATATTATCAAGATCGAGCTATTGGCTCACTTATCGCGGTAGTCGTAGTGCTGCTGACAGGAACCTTGCGAGAAAAACTAGATGCCATCAAGGCGACCAATCAAAGTCTTGACCTGCTTGTTGCGGAACGAAATGCGGAACTAGATGGCCTCGCATCCAAGTTGATTGCCGATTATGAGAATACGCGCATTTCGTTGGGTCAGGAACTGCACGACGGTATTGGGCAGCAGCTGACCGGCATTAAGCTCTTCTGCACCTCCCTCGCGGACCGGCTACATGCGGGACAAAATCCGAACGTTTCCATGGCTTATTCACTAGTGGAAGGAATCACCCAGACACACAATCAAGTTCGGCTGATCGCGCGCATGCTTTTCCCCATACAAATAAGCCGTGTAGGTCTGTTTCCAGCCCTCAACGAGCTAGCATCGTGCATCCAGGACATGCACCATGTTGAATTCTCTGTCACAGAGCCGAATGCCTTGCCAAAACTTACCGAACACACCTCCTTGCAACTTTACCGAATTTGCCAGGAAACCACCAACTATGCCCTCGACCATCTGGAGGCCAAGCAGATCAGGGTGCGGTTATCCGCATCTACGAACACTTGTACCTTGGAATTCCAACATAACGGATTGCCTCTTCGGTTCGAGGACAATAGCAATGCACTCCGCCTTCTCGATTACCGGTTGCGCCAGATTTCGGGAACAATCACAAAAATTCCCAGACTCAAAACAGAGGAAACAACCGTGTTCTCCATCCCCAATCCAGAAATGGAACCTTTTTCATGAGGCTCGGAAAGCATATCCTCTATCTAATGGCATGGCTCGCATATGCAGCCTTGAGCTACGCTCTATTCCCCGAGCTTAAGATAACAGTAATGCTATTCTCCATTCCCTTGACCATGCTCGGAGGATGGCTCTACACCTACACAGGGGCACTCACAACCACTCTTCTTACCATACCGTTCCACTACCTCCTGCTAAAGCACTACTCCAATGCCCCTGACATTGTTCGGGAGGTATTCAATCCGTTCGGCATCGGCACCCAATTATGCTTCTCGCTCAGCACCGCCCTTCTAAAAGCTACGCAACAGCGTTATGAGCGGCTGAATAGCACGCTCGAGGAAATAGTCGAACAACGAACCCAGAGTCTTCGCCAACTCACTAACCACCTGCTGCAATCCGAGGATATGGAGATTGTTCTGGCCGAAACCGCCATGATCGATGAGTCCTCGCGACAACTCAAGGAGATGCTGGAAACAAGCAAATGCTTGGAGCAGCAGTTAAAGGTGGCAAAGCATCCTGACTGCGAAACCGCGGGAACAGTCGCAAGGATGATCGGCACGGCCATTGAACAGTTGGACATATTGGAGATAGGTCTACGGCAGCGGTTCCAAGTCCCTAAAAAAACCTACACCTCCATTCAGCAACTGACCGATGAATTCGCGCATCTTGCCGGAGATACGGTCAATATTAACGTGGAGGGGAAATGGGAGACAATTTCGCATGATGTACTTCAGACCCTAGGCCCTATTGTCCATCAGGCTCTCAGCAACGCATTCCGTCACGCCAACCCGTCGAACATTACGATCGGGATGCAAATCAATCCCCGAACACTCGTGGTAACTGTAGAAAATGACGGGAAATCCTTACCCCCCAGCATCAACGAAGGAATGGGAATTCCACTGATGCGCTACCGCGCCCGACGCATGGGCGCAACCCTTACGATTCATTCCGGCAAAGACAAAAACACCATTATCCAGTGCGTAATTCCGAATAGCGTGCAATAGCATAAAAAGCTTTTCGACGATTACCTCAGCCGCTAAAAGGCGCAAATGAACTCATTGTTGATCGCTATTGCCTCGCTCGTCCTCTACATCATCGCCTACAACACTATGGGCGGTTTCTGGCGCGGAATATTTTCAGGATCGATCCGGAGGCGAGGTGCCCGAGTGACGGCGTCGACTTTATCGCAACCGACAAGCTGGTGCTCTTTGGACTCCACTTTACCTCGATCACCGGAACGGGGCCGATCGTCGGGCCGGCCATCGCCATCATTTGGGGCTGGGTTCCGGCGCTGGTCTGGATTCTGATCGGCTCCATCTTCATGGGCGCGGTGCACGACTTTGGCTCGATGGTGATCTCCTTGCGAAACCAGGGACGCTCCATCGGTGACATGGCCGGAAGCATCATCAGCCCGCGCGTTAAATTCCTCTTCATGCTGATCATCTTCTTTGCGCTCTGGATCGTCATTGCCATCTTCGGCGTGGTCATCACCCTCATGGGGATATTTGTTGCATCTTTCGCCGCCACGCGCATCCAGCGCTATATCATCTTCGTGCTGCAACTGTGGATGGTAGATGAAGGCGTGATGGGATTCTTGCATGACTCAAACGCCGGGGTTGAAGCAAGTCTCCAGTCCATGAAAAAAGGCGCTCCCTGCGGAACGCCTTTTTTCATTTCCACTGTTTGTAAACTTTATTTCGCAGCAGCGGCATCGTCGTTCAACGCAGCCTTGCGGCTGAGGCGAACGCGGCCCTGGTTGTCGATGTCGATGCACTTCACGCGCATCTTGTCGCCAGCCTTGCAGATGGAATCGACGCTATCGATGCGCTCGTTGGCCATCTCGGAAATATGGACCAGCCCTTCCTTGCCCGGCATGCATTCCACGAAGGCACCAAAGTCCTTCACGGTAACAACCTTGCCGTCGTAGGTCTTGCCAATCTCGATTTCCGCCGTGCAGGCATTGACGCCGCGGATAGCGGCTTCCATTGCATCGGCATCGACTGCGAAGATATTGACGGTTCCATCTTCCTGAATGTCGATCTGGGCACCGGTGCTATCGGTGATCGCGCGGATATTCTTTCCGCCCGGTCCAATCAGCGCGCCAATCTTTTCCGGATCGATCTTGACGGTCGTGATGCGCGGTGCGGTGGCTGCCAGTTCGGCACGCGGTGCCGGCAGCACGCTTTCCATGTAGTCGAGAATGTCGCAACGACCCTTGCGGGCAATTTCGAACGCTTCGGTGACTTGCTCCCAGCTCAGGCCGGGGATCTTAAGGTCGACCTGGAAGCCGGTGATGCCCTTGCGGGTACCGACGACCTTGAAGTCCATGTCGCCGCAGTGGTCTTCCGCGCCGAGAATATCGATCACTTCGACGGATGCGCCCTTTTCATCGGTAAACAAACCGACGGAAATACCGGCCACCGGGGCCTTCAGCGGAACGCCCGCATCCATCAACGCCATGCAGCCGCCGCACGCGGTGGCCATGGAGGAAGATCCGTTGGAACCCATGATTTCGGATACCACGCGGATGGTGTACGGGAAGTTCTCCGGCAGGACCGGAACGATGGAGCGTTCGGCTAGGTTGCCATGGCCGATTTCGCGGCGGCCAGTCATGCCCAGACGTCCCACTTCACCAACGCTGTAGGGAGGAAAGTTGTAGTGCAGGATGAACGCCTTTTCCTTAACACCGCCCGTGATGGCATCCATGCCCTGGGTTTCCTTGGTGGTGCCCAGCGTGACGGTGCAGATGGTCTGCGTTTCACCGCGGCTGAAAACAGCCGAGCCGTGCGTGCGGGGCAGTACGCCAACCAGAGCATCAAGGTTGCGGAGCTCCAGCATGCCACGCCCGCCGATGCGGGTGCCGCCTTCGATGACGTTCTTGCGGACCGTTTCCACTTCCAGGTCATGGAAGGCGTGGAAGAAGTCGTTGTCGCTCATGGCGTCGCCGAAGATTTCCGCCATTTGTGGTTTGAGTTCCGCCTTCAGGGCGGTAACCGCATCCTGGCGCTCGATCTTGCCGACGATCTTCATGAGTTCCATGAATTTGGCACCGACGAGTTCGCGGGCCTTGTCGAGGTAGGTGGTGTTGCGCACGGGCAGCACGAGCACTTTTTCCGGCAGGCCGAGCGCCTTGCGCAGTTCCAGCTGTCCGTCGATGATCTTGATGACTTCTTCGTGCGCACGCTTCATGGCGGCGATGAAATCGGCCTCGGAAATCTCCTTGGCGCTGCCTTCGATCATCATGGTCTTGGTGCGCGAACCGCAATAGGTCAGGTCGATGTCGCTGGCCGAAAGCTGCTCATGGTTCGGGTTGATGATCCACTGGCCATCGTTACGGGCGATGCGCACAGCACCGATCGGACCGTTGAACGGCAGTTCGGAGATCGTCAGCGCTGCCGACGCGGCATTGACGCTGAGGACGTCGGTGTCCAGCTGCCCATCGCAGCTCATCAGCATGTTGTTGATCTGCACTTCGCGATAGAACCCGTCTGGGAACAGCGTGCGGATCGGGCGGTCGGTGACGCGCATGGTGAGGATTTCCTTCTCGGAAGGACGCGCCTCGCGCTTGATGTATCCACCCGGAAAGCGGCCCGCGGCATAGAATTTTTCGCGGTATTCCACTTGCAGCGGGAAAAAGTCCACGCCTTCCTTGGCTTCCTTGGCGGACGTTACGGCGGAGAAAACGATGTTTTCACCGATGGCGCATGTGACTGCACCTTCGGCCTGCTGAGCCAGCAGGCCGGATTCGAATACCATCGGCTTGCCGCCGACTTCGATTTCAACTTTGGTTGTACCCTTCATACTTAATAATTGCGCCCTTGCTATTTTTCTGAAGAGCGCACCTTTCCTGTTTGTTGTTCTTGTTTTCCAGCGGGATTTCCCGCCCGGAACCTTTCGTCCGCCTGCGTCGTTTTGAATCGTACTAGAAACGACGCAAGCCCTTTAGAAGTAAAGGGCTTGCGAAAGAATAAGGATTTTTTTCATCCCAAAGGACGACTACCTGCGCAAGCCGAGCCGATTAATCAGCTCTTTGTAGCGTACATCGTCCTTCTTCTGCACGTAGGTAAGCAGTTTACGGCGCTTGTTAACCATCATGATGAGGCCGCGGCGCGAACTGTGATCCTTCGTGTGAACTTTAAGATGTTCGGTCAGCTCCTTGATCCGTGCGGTGAGCAGAGCGACCTGAACCTCGGCGGATCCGGTGTCTTGCTCATGGAGCTTGTATTCGTTTTTAACTTCAGCTTTTACTGCCTGATCCACGTGTGGACTCCTTGTTAGATTTCGATCTGTTTCTCAAGTAAGCGGGCGACTATACGAGCCGACCCACCCCATGTAAAGCATAGTTTTCCACCTCTTTTGCCGCTCTTTTTCCAGCCATGGGAAGTCCCTTTCCCATAGGAAAACACCGTATTCCTGCGCGGTTCGCAACAGGGAATCCCTAGGAGGATTCCGCGGCGGACCGGGCATGGCGGCGGTATTCCGTGGGTGTCTGCCCGAAAGCGGATTGAAAGGTACGGTTGAAGTTGGAGATGTCGGAGAACCCGCATTCGTAGCAGATGGTCAGGATCTTTTCGCTGGTGGTCCGTAGTTTTTGCAAGGCGGCAGCCAGGCGGCGCTGTTTCAGATAGTCCCCTGTGCCGAGACCGGTATGCGCTTTGAACTGCCGGCAAAGGTTCGCGGTTCGCAATCCGGAAAGCGCGCAGAGCTGTTCCAGTCGCACGGGTTCGGCATAATGCTGGTCCAAATAGCACCGAACGGTTTCCATGCGGGGATTGAAGTCCTTGACGGAACTCTCCGGCGCAGCGGGTGCGGCGCGGCAAAGCTCGATCAGGAAAAGCCGGAACAGGGCGTCGACCGCCGCTGAACACCCCGCTGCTTCGTTTTGCTGTTCGGCGTACAGCATGCGGAGCAAATGTTCCGTTTTTTCAGAATCGTCCATCTGGAGATGGAAAATACGGTTGAGGCGATGGCCCAACCTGGGATGGCTGGGAATCAGTTCATGCAGCCGGGTAGCCAATGGTTCCGGCAGGTCGGGCTGGGGGTATTTGGCCAGATCCCAATAGACATTCATCAGTTCGACCGGCCCGTTCGGGGTGAGCAAGGTATGGAATTGGTTGTAGTTGAGAATGGTCAGTCCGCCTGCCGCTTCGTCATAGCTCCAGTCGGCGGTCACATGCCGGAAGGTTCCGCCCAGCACGAAGAGTATTTCGACGAAATCGTGCGTATGGAAGGAATGCGATTCCTGCAAAAAGGCAGGGAGGTATTCAAAGGACAGTCCGGCATGGCGCAACCATTCCGCCGCTTTGGTGTGGATTTCCGGCCCTTTGGTGAGATGTAAATTTTCACGGTTCATTTGGTAAATATATACACAGACAAATGGATTTATGCGGTATACTTTCTCAAAAAAAGTGGAGATACCCTATGAGCAAACAGAGCATGACAGTCGGTTTCGGCATTGGAATGGCAATGGTGTTGTTTGGTGCAGTTGTGGCAGAGGCCACCGTTATATTCCATGATGGGTTTGAGTATGGCGGAACGGCAGGACTCGAATCCAATTTAAATACCAACTACGCCGCCCGGCAGGCGGCAGGAACCACAACCAGTACATACACGGGTTCTGCGGGAAGTTATCTGCGATATGAACCGACTTATTTTGGGGGCAATACCTTGCTGCTTCGTGCGACCGAAGGAACAACCAATGTTGCCACGCAGGCAACGGCTACGCTGGCCACCGATTTCGGGGCGAGCTTGGTAGGAACCGTATGGTCGCTGAGCTACAAGGGATTTTATGCGCAGAACACGGCTAATAAAGGCGCATGGTCTGGGTTTTCGGTTGGCAATCCGCCGGGCACCCCGAACGCGGGTTCGGCGGGATTTGGCATCAATATCTCTGGAAACGGAGCGACCGAAATCTGGAGCAAAGGGGTGAAGATCGGTACTGCCAATGTCGGCAACATTAACGCCGTGCTGTATACCCTGACATCCGTGTTTGATGAAGGGGCCGGGACGGTGTCGTTAAACTTTGCCAGCGCGACCACCAATATTAACATGGGCACGTACAACATGAGTTTTGTGGATAGCGTTCGGAGGGTTGAGTTGAAGAATCTCGTGGTCGGAGATGGCGGAGGCGGGTTTACCGACATGTACTTCGACGACCTCACGATTCAACCCATCGAACCCTCGCTCGGATTGATTGACGTAAACCTATTGGCTGGAACAAATGGACTGGCCCTCACATGGCCGACCGCCAATGGCATCCACTATGCCGTACAGGCCAAGACCAATCTCGTTGCTGCGGCGAGCTGGCAGAATGCCATCACCAATATTCCAGGAACGGGCGGTGACGTAACGGTTACGACGGCGGTTGCCCAAGCTCAATCCTTCTATCGCGTAATCGTTGAATAGCGTATCTAGAGAAAAGACAAACGGGAAAACCGCATGAAACACCGACACAACACGATCACGGCTATTGGAATCCTCTCGGGTATGGCTCTCTTTGGGGTACTGGACGGAAGCCGGGCTGCAGAAACAAGGAATCCGCCGAACTGGGCCGAGCGCAAACCGGTTTCGTTTGAAGCGTTGCAGGCCGGCTTCAGCAATCCCGACATGATCTATGCGCCCTTTGCCTTCTGGTTCTGGGACGAGCCGCTCAATCCCGACAAGATGGCGGAGATGTCCCGCACGATAGCCAGCCAACGCATGAACCCCGGCTATGCCCATCCGCGCAACACCGCGCCGGGCGTGGCTCCGGCCAACCCCTTGCCTCAGGCGCAGTGGCTGTCGCCACTATGGTTCGACGCCTTTGGCCGCGCAGTGGCGGAGGCGGAAAAGCAGCACGCCTACCTAGGCTACTGCGACGAATACATGTGGCCGAGCTTTCAAGCGGGCGGACGGGTTCTACAGCAACATCCCGAATTGAAATCCACGTCCCTGTGGTGGGACATCCTCGATGACGAAGGCGGCACCACGGTCGACGTGCCTCGTTCGTTTTTTGGCGTTGGGGCACAGGCGGACGGACTGCTCCCAAAAGACCGTACCCGTCCCGAGCCAATGATCGGCCAATGGATTTGGCAACCGGCAGCGGCGGCCGGTAAAAACAGCTGCTATTTCCGCAAAACATTCTCCCTGCCGACCGACGCGGTCGTCAGCTACGCATCCATCAAGATGACGGCCGACGACCGGCATGTCCTGTACGCCAACGGCCAGCGGGTCGGCAGCTCCGACCTTTGGACCAACATTGGCCATTACGACGTGACGGCACTGCTCCGCCCCGGACGCAACGCCATTGCCATAGAAGGCGGCGGCGACGGCGGTTGCGACGCTATGACATTCGGGATGCGTGTCGAACTGGCCGATGGCAAGGTTGCATCGTTGCAATCCGATCCAACGTGGCGGGTGGCAACGGCGGCGGTGGATGGATGGATCGATCCCGGGTTCAACGATGCGGCATGGCAGCCCGTCCGCGTGGTCGCGGAGGATCCCGGCGCCGCGCCGTGGAACCTCATGTCCAAATCGTCGCGCCCGCACGTTCCGGTCAAAATAAAAAGCGAAACGCTGACCGTTCTGGCCGCCTTTACGCCCACCAAAAACCCACCAAGCGCAGCACCGCAGGAAGAGTCCCGGATGGGCCAATGGATCTGGCGTTCGGAGCCGGCCTCGGGACCGCACACCTGCTACATGCGCAAGACCTTCGACCTGCCGAAAGCCGACATACAAAACGCGGTACTCAAGTTGACGGTGGACGACCGCTACACCCTGTTTGTCAACGGCCAGCAAGTTGGCCAAGGCGAATCATGGATGGATATCCGCACATGGGATGTTAAAGCCCTGCTCCATCCGGGGCGGAACGTAATCGCGGTAGAGGGCGGCGGCGCCGACGCGGTGAATGCCATGACGATGGGCCTGCGCGTGGAATTGGCCGGAGACAAGGTGGTGACCGTACAATCCGATTCGAGCTGGCGCTACGCCAACGAGCCGGAAGAAGGTTGGATCGCACCCACGTTCAACGACTCGAAGTGGAAGCCGGTTTGCGTGGTTGCACCAAACGCAAACGCATCGCCGTGGAACCTCGACGACAAGGCGATCATCGTGGATCGGGCGCAACTGTCGCAGACCCGGATGGGCCAGTGGATTTGGCGATCGGAACCGTCTACGGGATCGCACACCTGCTATATGCGCAAAACCTTTGAGCTACCATCCGCCGACGTGCGCAGCGCGACGCTCAAGCTAACGGTGGACGACCGGTATGTCCTGTTTGTCAACGGCCAGAAGGTAGGCCAGTGCGAACCGTGGAACGATGTCCGCACCTGGGACGTGAAATCCATGCTCCGTCCGGGGCGCAACGTGATAGCGGTGGAAGGTGGTGGCGATGGCCCGGTGAACGCTTTGATTTTGGGACTCCGTGTGGAGTTGGCCGGAGATAAAGTGGTGTCCGTACAATCCGATTCGAGCTGGCGCTACGCCAACCAACCAGAGGAAGGATGGATGGGACCTGCATTCAACGATTCAGCATGGAGTCCGGTCCGCGTGGTCGCGGCGGATGCCGGTGCGCTGCCGTGGAAACTGGATGCCAAAACGGTCGTCGTTAATGGAGCCCAGGACGGAGCCAAGCCACGCAATACGCCTCCGGTAGGCGAACACGAAGCGTTTGTCTGGCAAGCCCCGGCGGGTTCCCAGTGGCGCATCTATGTGTTCCACAAGGAAGATCAAACCGGAGTGAACTATCTGGACGAACGGTTGCCGGCGGCCTTTATGCCCATCGCGCACGAACCCTACATGGCGCAGATGGGCAAGCGGATGGGAACATCCATCCCGGGAGTCTTCGTGGACAACGAAGGCCATTATGGCGAGGGCCTCGCCTGGTCGGACACGCTGGACCGCACCTATCGCGAACGCTGGGGGCGCGACATCCGCCAATGGATGCCGTTGATGGTGGACGACGATGCCGAAGGCCGCTATGCCCAAGCCCGTTGGGACTGGTTTGAAGTTGTTTCCGACCTCTATGCCCAAACCATGGGCAGCACCAGCCGGTGGCTGGAACAACGCGGGCTCTATTGCATCGAAAACCTATGGGAGGAAAGCCTCCAGTGGCAGGCACGCTATGTCGGGGATTTCTTCAAACTCTCCCGCGCATACTCGATGCCGGGCAACGACTGCCTCCAAAGCAAGTGCCTGCAGGTCCATGACTTCAAGGAGGTGCAATCCGTTTCGGAGTTTGAGGATCGGCGTTTCATGAGCGAGATCATGGGAGCCGGAAGCTGGAAGACCTTCACGCCAACCTTGATGAAGCAGGCGGTCAACTCGGTCACCGCGTGGGGCGTCGGCCATATCGTTCCGCACGGCATCTTCACCCGCCGCAAGCTCGACGGCAACATCTGGACGCCCGACTGGTACAACGAAACCCCGTGGTTCCCATCCCTGCACCTCTGGACCGATTTTGCCCGCCGCGCCAGCTACATCAACTCCCACGGCCACCTCGTGCCCGATGTTCTGTTGCTCAATCCCATGGACACCGTGTGGGCACAAGCGCCCTATCAGGCGTTCGATTTGAGTGGGCAGCGCGGCCTGTTTGAAACCGAGAAATGCTGGGGCGAAAAAATCAAGAACATCAACCAAGTATACTCGGATGCCATCGACCAACTCACCGCACACCGCGTGGAGTTTCTCGTCGCCGACCGCCACTACATCGGCCAGATGGAATTGACCGGTGCCGAACTGACGCGCGGAGAATTCCGCTTCAAGACCGTCATCTTGCCACCGATGGATGTTCTGCCGACTGCCGTGGCGCAGAAGATCGCCGACTTCGCCAAGGCAGGCGGTATCGTCTATGCGTTGGGATGGCTACCTATCGGCTCGACGGAACATGGAATGAATGATGAGGCCATGCGGAAAATCATGGATGAACTCCAGGCCCAGTCGGGCTTCCACCGCTTCGGCCAAGGGTTGGCGGCCGCCCTCGCAAACGGGACTCCGGGGCTGGAAAGCCAAATCCGCTTTCTTGCGGGCGGGTTCCCCATGTTGCAACACCACTTGCGGATCGATGGACGGGATTTCTACTGGCTGGCCAACAACGCCGAGGAAGCCCGTGAATGCGAGATCGAAGTGATGGGTGCAAAAGGCGCGACTTCGTTGTGGGATTGTGAAAACGGAAACGTCCGACCTATTCCAAGCGAGGCATCCACAAACGGAAGCCGCTTGAAGCTATCCTTCAAACCATTGGAAGCATTTTGGTTAGTCATTGATCCAAATGCACAATCCGCCGCCGGCCCAACCGCCGCGCCGCAAACCCAACTCTTGCTCGTGCTGGAAGGCCCGTGGAATATCCGAGTTGCGCCCGATGGCCAGCCCGCCTTGGAGCATCCCGCCGAATGGCCCGCCGAACTCGGCGGCGCAGGCGTTGAACGTCCGTTGCAACCTTGGATTGCAT
>JAIPJC010000061.1 GCA_021734345.1 Kiritimatiellales bacterium
CTCGCCGGTGGCCGGGCCGATGGGATTGTTGCGCGGCCCGGTTAGATGGAAGTCGGGGCTCCACCAGTCGAACACCCATTCCCAGACGTTGCCGGCCATGTTGTAGAGGCCGTAGCCATTCGGCTCGAACGCATCGACCGGGGCGGTGCCAATGAATCCGTCCTCGCCGGAGTTGTAGTTGGGAAACTTTCCTTGGAAAATATTGCACATGTGTTTCCCTCCGGGCAGAAGTTCGTCGCCCCAGACATAGCGTTTTTGCACCAGTCCGCCGCGCGCGGCATATTCAACCTCGGCTTCGGTCGGCAGTCGCTTGCCCGCCCATTCACAATAGGTGAGGGCGTCGCGGTAAGAGACATGCGTGACGGGATGGTTTTCCAATCCTTGGAAATCGGATTCGGGGCCGAAAGGATGCGCCCAGTCGGCACCGTCCACGTTGTACCACCATTCGAGACCCATCACCGTCCGACCGAGCAGGTCGAGCGTGCGCTTGGTGCTGGCGGAAAGCAGGGCGTGGAAGACGTAGGAGAAACCAAATTTTTCAGCGTCGGTTTGATAGCCGGTGGCTTCGTTGAACTGGGCGAAGTCGGCCACGCGGACGGAGTATTGATCCATGTAGAAAGAATCGACCGTGACTTCGCGGATGGGGCCTTCGCCGTCGTCCGGGTAGCCGATCTGGTCGTCGGTGCCCATAAGGAACGTGCCGCCGGGAATGCGCATCATGTTGGCGGTCGATCCCGCATAGACGCGCTCGAACGGCTTGCCAAGCTGGCCCTCTTCACATTCGCACCGTTTTACGCCCGGCGTGCAGCAACTTCCGTTTCCCATGAGCTGTAACCTCTAAAACATTAGAACGTTACTCGTATATATTTGGAGAAGTGGAACAGCCAGTAAAAAAACAGACTAAATAGGTCTGATTCAGGCGGCTACGCTATTGTCTCGGACGGATTGTTCGTCTAAGGTTCGCAATCATGGAAACACAAAAAGAATCGTTGAGCAGCCGCTTTGCGCGGGTTTATGGCAGCCCCGGCGAGGCACCTCGTGTAATGGGCTTGCTGCGCGCGTTTTGGCCGCTGTTGCTCGTATGTCTTGTTACCGGCTATTTGCTGCGCGCCTTGTTTCCATCCCCGGCATTGGGTCTGTCCCAGGTGGGCATCCTGTTTTTCCTCGTGGCGGTGTCGGCCGGGGTGTTGCTCGCATGGGGTGATCGCCGTCTCGCCAACTTCCTCAAGGGGGCAAAAGGCGAGGAGTGGGTTGCCCACGAGCTGGCCTTTCTTCCTGCGGAGTACACCGTCTTCAACGGTTTGAGACTGGGTGGTGGAAAGCAAAATTTCGACCACATCATTGTTGGGCCATCCGGTGTATTCGTGGTGGAAACCAAGAACTGGAAAGGTTCCGTCGAGTTCCGCGACGGCAAACTGTATGCCGAAGGGAAGGAACCATCGCGGCCACCGTTGCGGCAGGTAAAGGATGCGTCCGCCGAGCTGATCAACTTTCTTGACGATTCGGGAAATGGCGGAGTTCCCGTCCACTCCGTACTTTGCTTTATCTCCACCCGGTTGCCCGAAGAAGTCATGAACGTCAACGGTGTTGTCGTTTGTACCGGCAAACGCCTCTTCAAAGTACTGCAGGAAACCTTTGACGAACCCTTGACCGACTCAGTGCGCGAAGAAGTTGTGCGAGAACTCAAAACAGTAATCGAGTAGGATGGAGCTCCAGTTCCGTCCCTCCGTGCGCAGAGGGACGAGGCTGGAGCCTCGTCCTACCCAATAAAAGGAGGACGGACAATGAAAGCACTTATTCCGATCGCCAACGGCAGCGAGGAAATGGAAGCCGTCATCATCATCGACACCTTGCGCCGTGCCAAATGGGACGTCACCATGGCGGGCCTCACCAATGGAACCATTACCGCCTCGCGGGGCGTAAAGCTGGTTCCCGATGCGACCTGGGATCAAATCCATCCGGACGATTTTGATGTACTGATCCTTCCCGGTGGATTTGGTGGTACCGAGGCATTGATGGCGCACGCCGGTGTTCAGCAAGCCCTTCGTGATTTTACTGCCGAAGGCAAATGGGTAGGCGCCATCTGCGCCGCCGCGCTCGCGCTGCACTCCGCCGGCATTCTCGAAGGTAAAATTTTTACCTGCTATCCCGGTGTCGAAGAAAAGCTTCCCTCGAACGTGCAGCCCGTGAATGAAATCGTCGTGGTCGATGACCATCTCATCACCAGCCAAGGCCCCGGCACTGCCTTCGAGTTCGCCCTCAAGCTCATCGAAGAATGTAGCGGCCCGGATCTCGCCGCCACCGTCCGCGCCGGTCTGCTGCTTTAATGTAGAACGGGCATCTTGCCCGTTGCGGTCGAGCAGGCGGCGGTGCGGTCCATGGGCAGGATGCCCATGCCACTGTAGCGCGCCCGCATTACAACCCCGCGAACGGATTGTTGGCGAAGCCTTGCGGTTTTTGCGGGCGAGGTTGTCCTTGCGTCGGCTTCCGGTCGGAGGCGGGTTTGGCGGCCTGTTGTTTTTTGGCGGTGAGCGATATGCGCTTGCGCTGGAGGTCGACTTCCAGAACGCGGACATCGATGCGATCGCCCGCTTGAACCACTTCCGCCGGATCCTTGATGAATCGGTCGGACAGCTGGGAAACATGAACCAGTCCGTCCTGATGGACGCCGATATCGACAAATGCACCGAAGGCGGTGACGTTGGTGACGATGCCTTTGAGCTCCATGCCTTCCTTGAGATCCTTCATTTCCATCACGTCTTCGCGGAAGCCGACTTCCTCGAACTGTTCGCGCGGATCGCGGCCGGGTTTCTTGAGTTCGTCGATGATGTCTTTCAACGTCAGTTCTCCGACATCGCCGCCGAGGTATTTCTCGATCTTCACCTTGCTGACGATCTCGACGTTGCCGACGAGTTTTTCGAGCGGTTCGCCGAGATCGGTGGCCATCTGCTCGACGAGTTTGTAGCGCTCGGGGTGGACGGCGGAGGTGTCGAGTGGATTCTTGCTTCCGTGGATGCGGAGGAATCCGGCGGCCTGCTCGAACGCGCGCGGACCGAGGCCGGAAACTTTGAGCAGTTCGGCGCGGCTCTTGAATGCGCCGTTGGAGTTGCGATGTTCGATAATCTTTTTGGCGAGGCTGTCGCCGATGCCGGCAACGCGCGATAGCAACGGCGCGCTGGCGGTATTGAGTTCGACGCCGACATGGTTCACGCAGCTCACGACCACTTCGTCGAGCTTGTCTTTGAGCAGTTGCTGGTAGACGTCGTGCTGGTACTGGCCGACGCCGATGGACTTGGGATCGACCTTCACAAGCTCGGCCAGCGGATCCTGCAGACGGCGGGCAATGGAAATCGCGCCGCGGATGGTCAGGTCGAGATCGGGAAATTCTTCGCGGGCGACGGGCGAGGCGCTGTAGACCGATGCTCCGGCTTCGCTGACGGCGACGACGCTGATGTCTTTCTTCTGCATCGTCTTGAGCAGGGTTTTTACGAAGGTTTCGGTTTCGCGTCCGGCGGTTCCGTTGCCAACGGCGATGGATTGTGGCTGGTGCTTGTCGATGAACTTGGCGAGGTCGATCTCCGCTTTCTGCGTCTGCTGCGGGCCTTGGCAGAGATAGATGGTGATGGTATCGAGATATTTTCCGGTGGCGTCGACCGCGACGCATTTGCAGCCGGTGCGCAGGCCGGGGTCGATGCCGATGACGGATTTTTCGCCATACGGCGCGGCGAGCAATAGGCTGCGCAGGTTTTTGGCAAAGATCTCGACGGCGGCGCGGTCGGCCTTCATTTTCATTTCGACGGAAACGTCGATCTCGACGCTGATCGTAAGCAGGCGCTTGTAGGCATCTTGAACGGCCTTTTCCAGCTCATGGAAAAACGGCGACGCCGGGTTGGCCGCGCAGAGTTCCTTCATGCGTTCCAGTTGCGGGTCGGCGTCGATTGCGAGCCGACGGCGCAATACGCCTTCGGTTTCGCCGCGGCGGATGGCGAGGTAGCGGTGCGATGGAATGTCGGAGATGGCCTGGCTGAAATCGAAGTAGTCCTTGTACTTCGAGTTTTCATCGGTTTCGGATACCACGGGCGAAGAGGTGATGGACCCGTTTTTGAAGTAGGCCTCGCGGATGAGAGCACGCACTTCGGCCTTCTCGGCAATCTGTTCGGCGACGATGTCGCGCGCGCCGGCCAATGCGTCTTCGATGGTGGCGACTTCCTTTTCGGTGTTGATGAAATCCACGGCGGCGGTTTCGGGATTTCCGGACATCCCTTGTTCGAGGATTAGGTTGGCGAGCGGTTCCAGTCCCTTTTCCTTGGCGATAGTAGCGCGGGTGCGGCGCTTGGGTTTGTAGGGGAGGTAGAGGTCTTCGAGCTCGGTCTTCGAGAGGCTTTTCTCGATCTTCTTCCGCAGTTCGTCGGTCAGCTTTCCCTGTTCGTCGATGGATTTCAGGATCGTCTGGCGGCGCGACTCGAGCGTGTTGTAGTAGGCCAGCTTTTCCTGGATGTCCGCAATCTGGACTTCATCAAGATTACCGTGCGCCTCCTTGCGGTAGCGGGCAATGAACGGGACCGTGTTGCCTTCGGCAAACAGCGCTGCCACGGCGGCCACCTGCCGCGCGGAAATATCGAGGTCTTTGGAAACAAACGGAACGGGGTCGAACGTGGATGGTTCAGTCATAGGAAATCCTTTCAAATTGATACGGGCAGACTGGAAGCCTGCGGTACGGCTTGGCGTGCGCAACGCGGCTGGAAGCCGCGTCTACATTCTTGCACTGCGGAGGGTGAAGGTGCGGTTGAAGACGGGGGCTTCTGCGGTGGTGTCGAGATCTGCGCAGAAGTAGCCGACGCGCTCGAACTGGAAGCGGTCGCCGGGCTGGGCCTTGGTGAGGGCGGGTTCGAGCTTGGCGGTAATGACTTCCAGCGATTCGGGATTAAGGAATTCCTTGAAGTCCTTCTCCTTGTCGCCAAGCGGGTTTTCAACGGTGAAGAGGCGTTCATAGAGGCGTACCTCGGCATCGACGGCGTGTTTTGCGGAAACCCAGTGGATGGTGCTTTTGACTTTACGGCCGTCGGGCGCGCTGCCGCCCTTGGTATCGGGATCGTAGGTACAACGAAGTTCGATCGGGTTGCCAGTGGCATCTTTGATAACTTCGGTGCAGGTGGCGAGATAGGCTCCGCGCAGGCGAACCTCGCGGCCGATGGTGAACCCCTTGAACTTGTTGGGGGCTTCGTCCATGTAGTCGTCGTGTTCGATCCATAGCTCGCGGCTGAAGGGGATGGTACGTTTTCCTGCTTCTTCCTTTTGAGGATGGTTGGGTACCTCGAATTCCTCGACGAGATCGGCGGGATAGTTTTCGATGACGACCTTGAGCGGATCGACGACAGCCATGGCGCGGAGGGAGTTTTCGTTGAGGTCGTCGCGTACGCAACTTTCGAGCAGTTCGACTTCGGTGATGCTCTCGAACTTGGTGCAACCAACGAGGCCGCAGAGTTTGCGTATGGCTTCGGCGGTGAATCCGCGGCGGCGCATGCCGCAGATGGTGGGCATGCGCGGGGCGTTCCATCCGTTCACGAGTTTCTCTTTCACCAGCTCAAGCAGCTTGCGTTTGCTCATGACGGTGTAGGTGAGGTTGAGGCGCGAGAATTCGATCTGCTGCGGCTGGAACACTTCCAGAGTCTGGAGAATCCAGTCGTAGAGCGGGCGGTGGACTTCGAATTCGAGAGTGCACATGGAGTGGGTGACGCCTTCGATGGAATCTTCGATGCAGTGGGCGAAGTCGTACATGGGGTATATGCACCATGTGTCGCCGGTGTTGTGGTGGGTGGCGCGCTTGATGCGGTAGAGGGCGGGGTCGCGCATGTGCAGGTTGGGGGAGGCCATGTCGATTTTGGCGCGCAATACGCAGGCTCCGTCGGCAAACTCGCCATTCTTCATTTTTTCGAACAACGCCATGTTTTCTTCGATGGAGCGGTTGCGACCGGGCGGCTCCGTACCGGGTTCGGTGGGGATGCCTCGGTAGTTCTTGAATTCCTCCTGCGGGAGATCGCAGACGTAGGCCTTGCCCTTGTTGATGAGACGGACGGCGTATTCGTACATGGTGTCGAAATAGTCGGACGCCCAATAGAGGTGCTCGCCCCAGTCGAAGCCCAGCCATTTGACGTCCTCCTTGATGGCGCTGACGTATTCCTCGTCTTCGGCTTCGGGATTGGTGTCGTCGAAACGCAGGTGGCAGCGTCCGCCATATTTTGCGGCGGTGCCGAAGTCGAGGCAGATGGCCTTGGCGTGGCCGATGTGCAAGTAGCCGTTGGGCTCCGGCGGGAAGCGGGTGACGACTTCGGTGCGCTTGCCGGAGGCGAGATCGGCGTCGATGATGTCGTGGATGAAATTGGAAACCGTGCTTTCGTCGTTATTCATGAGGCGATATCCGTATTGGGTAGTGCGTGTTTTTTGGTTTCTTTTCCAACCCTTGGAAAAAACCGCGCCATTTATCCCTGATTTACTTGGTGAATTCAACCCTTTCATAGGGGTTTCAAAAAGGCCGGCTTTTGTCGGCATCAAGGAGCTGTTTCGTTGATTGCGATACGCTTACGATTTTTTATTTACGAAAATAGGGGTCTATCTTCGCAATTCCATTATTTGGATTGAGTTTCAATAGGCTGTATTGCTTGGTTTTATGTAAAATTTAGCGTAAAAAAACTTTTCATTTCGAGTGATTCTGGGATTATGTGCGGCTTTTACGGGGAAACCCCCGGAAGAAAAATCGAAATAGGGACTAATCCCGTACTTTTCAGTGTGTTCTAAGGGATCTTTAACAAGGAGCTAACTAGCAATGAGCAAAAAAATGGTAACCATTGATGGCAACACCGCTGCGGCGCACGTTGCATACGCGTTTTCCGATATTGCGGCGATCTATCCGATTACCCCCTCATCCAACATGGGCGAGTATTCGGAAGAGTGGTCGAGCCAAGGGAAGAAAAACCTGTTTGGAAAAACAGTCGACGTGGTTGAAATGCAATCCGAAGCCGGTGCGGCCGGCGCGGTTCACGGCTCGCTGAGCGCGGGTGCGCTGACCACCACCTTCACCGCTTCCCAAGGCCTTTTGCTGATGATCCCCAATATGTACAAGATCGCCGGCGAAATGCTTCCGGCCGTCTTCCACGTTTCGGCCCGCTCGCTCGCGGCGCAGTCGCTGTCCATTTTCGGCGACCACTCCGACGTGATGTCGGTACGCAATACCGGTTGGGCCATGACGGCTGCCAGCTCCATTCAAGAAACCATGGACATGGCCACGATCGCCCACCTGTCCACGCTGAAGGCCCAGATTCCGTTCCTGAACTTTTTCGACGGCTTCCGTACTTCGCACGAGTTGCAGAAGGTTGAACAGATCGACTATGCAGATCTCAAGGATCTGGTTGAGCCGGAATATATCGAACGCTTCCGCGCCCGCGCCCTCAAGCCGGAAAACCCCTACCTCAAGGTTGCAGCCCAAAATCCGGACGTCTACTTCCAAGGACGGGAAACCAGCAACAAGTACTACGATGCGATTCCTGAAATCGTTCAGGAATACATGGACAAGTTCGCTGCCAAGTTCGGCCGCAAGTACAACCTGTTCGACTATGTTGGTGCTGCGGATGCCGAAAAGGTAGTTATCGCCATGGGCTCCGCCTGCGATACCATCGAGCAGACCATCGAAAAACTAAACGCCAGTGGCGAAAAGCTCGGTCTTGTCAAAGTTCGCCTTTATCGTCCCTTCTCCGCCAAGGCGTTTATTGACTGCATTCCGGAAACAGCGAAGAAAATCATTGTACTCGACCGCACCAAAGAGCCGGGTTCGCTCGGCGAGCCGCTGTACCTCGACGTGGTTGCCGCGCTCGACGGAAAGGGCTGCAAAATCATTGGCGGCCGCTACGGCCTTTCCTCCAAGGAATTCCTGCCGCGCATGGTCAAGGCGGTTTATGACCACGTCGACAACGGTGCATGGCATGGTTTCACCGTGGGCATCAACGACGATGTCACCAACCTCTCGATTCCAGTAGGCAACGAGTTCAACATTGAACCGGCCGACGTGAAGAGTTCCATCTTCTGGGGTTTCGGTTCCGACGGAACGGTTGGTGCGTGCAAGAACACCATCAAGATTATCGGCGACAACACCGACATGACGGCGCAGGCGTATTTCGTGTACGACTCGAAGAAGTCCGGCGGCGTAACGGTTTCGCATCTGCGCTTCGGTGAAAGTGCGGTCAACTATCCGTTCCTCATTCAGCATGCGAGTTACATCGCTTGCCACAACGTTTCCTACATTGGCCGCTACGACATGCTCGGAGCCCTTGCGGAAGGCGGCACATTCGTGCTCAACTCCGAAATCCCGACCTCGGAAGTGTTCAACCACCTCACGAAGGAGGAGCAGAAGATCATCATCGATCGCAAGATCAACTTCTACAACGTGAACGCGTTGCAGATCGCGATCGACGTGGGGCTCGGCGGCCGCATCAACACCGTCATGCAGACGGTATACTTCAAGCTGTCCGGGGTGTTGCCGGAAGACGAAGCCATCCAGTTGATCAAAGGCTATGCCAAGAAGACCTTTGAAAAGAAGGGTATGGACATCGTTGAAATGAACTGGAAGGCCATCGACGCCTCCGCGGCCGCGATCGAAAAGGTTAAAGTTCCCGCCTCGATCACGAAATCCTATATATTGCCGGATCTGATCCCGGCCGATGCATCGGATTTCGCCAAGAACGTTATTCTGCCGGTGATGCAGCTGAAGGGCGACGATGTTCCTGTTTCGCAGATGACCTTCGATGGCTCCCTGCCGACCGGAACCTCCAAACTCGAAAAGCGCGGCATCGGTCCGCGCGTTCCGAAATGGATCAAGGACAACTGCATCCAGTGCAACCAGTGCATCATGGCCTGCCCGCATGCGGTTATCCGCGCCAAGCAGATTGCACAGTCCGATCTGGAAAACGCCCCGGCTACCTTCAAGGCCATCAAGTCCTCGACGAAGAACGAAAAGGATCTGGCCTACAAGATCCAGGTCTATATCGAAGACTGCACCGGATGCGGCGTCTGCGTGGAAACCTGCCCGGCCAAGACCAAGGCGCTGGAATTCACCACGCTTGATCTGGAGCGCGCAGCGGGCGAAGTGGAGAACACCACCTTCTTCGAAAACCTGCCGGACAACGTTCTCGACGGCGTCAAGGTCGATACCGTCAAGGGTATCCAAATGAAGAAGCCGCTGTTCGAGTTTTCGGGAGCCTGCGCAGGTTGCGGCGAAACGCCGTACGTCAAGCTCGTCACCCTCGTTTGCGGCGAGCACATGATCACCGCCAACGCGACCGGATGTTCCTCCATCTATGGCGGAACCTTCCCGACGATTCCGTACTGCACTAACAAGGAAGGCCGCGGTCCGGCTTGGGCAAACTCGCTATTCGAAGACAATGCCGAATACGGCATGGGCTTCCGCCTTGCGGTCGACAATAACCGCGCTCTGCTCCGCCAGAACGTTGCCGAACTGCTCAAGCTCGGAACCACCGCCGATCTGAAGGCCGCCCTCGAAAAGGCGCTTGAAATCTGCGGCGACAACGTGCTGAGCGACGAAGCGATCATTGCGCAGAACGCGGTCAAGTTCCTCCTGCCGTCCGCGCTGGCCGAGGCTTCCGCCGAAGCCGCGCCGGTGGTACGCAAGGTCATGGAGTTCCAGGACTACTTCGTCGACAAGGCCGTCTGGATTTTCGGTGGCGATGGCTGGGCCTACGACATTGGATACGGCGGACTCGACCACGTGGTCGCATCCGGGAAGAACGTGAACATTCTCGTGCTCGACACGGAAGTATACTCCAACACCGGCGGCCAGGCATCCAAGTCCACGCCGATCGGCGCGGTAGCCAAGTTCGCGACCGGCGGCATGCGCTCCGGCAAGAAGAACCTCGGCTTCATGTGCATGAGCTACGGCAACGTGTATGTTGCGCAGATCTCGATGGGGGCCAACCGCGTGCAGACGCAGAAGGCGATTCAGGAAGCGCTGGCCTACAACGGGCCTTCGATCATCATCGCCTATGCTCCGTGCATTGCACACGGCATCGACATGATGAAGACGCAGACGATTGCCAAGAACGCCGTTGAATGCGGCTACTGGCCGCTCTACCGTTTCAATCCGGCTGGCGAGGCAGGCAAGAAGTTCACTTGGGATGCCCGCCCGGCCACTGGAGACTTCCAGGCCTTCATCCGCAACGAGCGCCGCTATTCCGCGCTGCTTAAAACGGCTCCGAAAGAAGCCGAAGGGCTGTTTGCACTCGCCGAGAAAGACGCGAAGAAGCGGTGGGACTTCATGCAGGCCGTCGGCCCGCTGATGTAGCCTGGTTACTTCATAAAAAAGCCCGCCCGAAACGGCGGGCTTTTTTGATGCTTGAAAGAAGCGGCGCGAGGCGGGATGGTACGCCTCGTTTTGTGAATCACGAAAGGAAGAGATGAAACAGGAAGAAGTACTCAAATTATTCGAGGAAACCGGTGCGTTGCTGAACGGTCATTTCGAACTGCGCTCGGGGTTGCATAGCAACCAGTTTTTCCAGTGCGCGCTGGTGTTGCAGTACCCGCGCATTGCGGGGACATTGTGCGAGGCGCTGGTTGAGAAGATGAAGAGGGAACTCCAGGCGCTGGAAGTTGATACGGTTATCGCGCCGGCCATGGGCGGGATCACCATCGGCCACGATGTGGCGCGCGCCCTCGGGGTTCGGTTTATCTTTGTTGAAAAGGAAGACAATGTGCTGAAGCTGCGCCGGTTCAAGATCAAGGCAGGCGAACGTTTCGTGGTGGCCGAGGATGTAGTGACGCGCGGCGGCCGTGTCCAAGAGACGATCGATATCGTCCAGGAAAACGGCGGCGTGGTGGCGGCGATTGGCATTTTGGTCAATCGTAGCGGGGGCAAGGCGAAATTTGATGTGCCGCTGGTGAGCCTGCTCGATATCGAACCGGTCACCTATGAACCGACCGATTGCCCGCTCTGCCGCGAAGGGTTGGAGCTGGTGCATCCGGGCAGTAAATAAGTCGAGTCATCGCTTTGACTTGTCCGGGGTTAAGGGGTAGATTTCCCGCTTGATTTTTGGAAATGAATTGGAGGTCGCTTGTGTCGCACCCGTTGGAACCGATAGTCGCATTGCAGAAGAAAGATCGAAGACTCATCAAGCTCATGCGGGAAATCCGCGATATTCCCCAACGCAAGAGCGATATCGAAGCGCAGCTGGCTGGTTCGGTGAAAAAACTCGAAACCGCCCTCGATAGCAAAAGACACACGGAAGTCTCGCTGAAGGATCTGGAACTGGAGGTCGAGTCCCTCAAGGAAAAGATCAACAAGTACAAGCTTCAGCAGATGGATGCGCAGACCAACGACCAGTATCGCGCGTTTGTCAAGGAAATCGGCGTGACTGAACGCGAGATCAACGAGCTGGAGGAGAAGGAAATCGTGCTGATGGAAAACCTTGAGAAAGGGAAATCCATCGTGGCCGAATGCGAAGAGAGGCTGAACCACGAAAAGGCGGGCATCGCCGACGAGCTGGCCGAACTCAACGAGCGTTCCGCCGAACGGATGGAACAGCTCGAAAAGATGAAGGCCGACCGCGCGCGCGCCGCCGAACTGTGCGATAAATCCATTTTACAGAAGTACACGCGCATCATGAACAACAAGCGCGATTTCGCCGTGGTCATGGTGGAGCCGGGCGGCCATTGCGGCGGATGCCATATGAAGCTTCCTCCCCAGGTGACCAACGATGCGCGCAACCCGACCAAGATCGTCGGATGCAATTTCTGCGGGCGGATCGTCTATAATCCGCCGGAACGCGGATAAACCATTTTAACAAGCAGGCAGGGTGTATCGGTCGCTCTTCGTTTCGGCGGAGGGAGGAAAGTCCGGACTCCACAGGGCAGGACGTTCCGTGGTTAACGCGGGAACCTCTGTGCAATACCGCAGGGGATGGAAAGTGCCACAGAAATTATACCGCCTCGATTCGTCGAGGTAAGGGTGAAATGGTGGGGTAAGAGCCCACCGCCCCGAGGGCAACCGAGGGGGCAGGGTAAACCCCGTCCGGAGCAAGATCAAATAGGGGACAAGAGGCGGCCCGCCTCGTTTGAGTTCCGGGTTGATCGCATTAGATAAATGATCGACCCCGCAAGGGGAACAGAATCCGGCTTACCGCCCTGCCTGTCTTTTTTTCTTATGGGGAAGGTTTCCCTGCGTAATCACCTCAAAGGCCATTCGATCGAGGGCCTTTCCGCTTTCGAGGTTAAGCTTGTTCTTGATGTTGATGCGGTGGGTGTCGACCGTGTTGCGGCTGAGGTTGAGCTTGGTGCTGATACTGGTCGCATCAAGGCCTTGGCCGATTAGCTTGAAGACGTCGATTTCCCGGTTGGAAAGGTTGTCCAGCGAGGTTTGGACGCTGGTACTTCGTCCATTTTGCTTGTCGATCACGCGCGTTTGTATTTCGGGGCTGAAATAGAGATCCCCTGCAAGAATGGTATGAATCGCCAGCTTTAGTGTTTCCGGGGGCGAGGTTTTCATGACGTAGCCGCTGGCTCCGGCACCGGCAAGTCGTTCGGCAAAGAGTTTTTCCTCCGACATCGAATACACGAGGATTCGCAGCTTTTTAAACTTGGCGCTCATTTTTTGAATCAAGTACGCGCCATCGGAATCGGCGAGCGACAGGTCGACAATCGCCAAATCCGGCTGCAGGGATTCAAGTTTATCCATGGCTTCGGCAGCGGTGGTTGCCGTAGCGACGATGGATATATTGTTCTCGGTCGCGAGCAGGGTTTTCAAACCATCGTGAATGATCGGATGGTCGTCGATGATTAGGATTGTATAATCAGTATGTTTCATTGCTTGTGTTTGTTGTCAGGGTCTCCATCTCATTGGTAAAGTTTTCTACTCCTACAGGGGAGAAAAAAAAAGTTTATTCTTACTACCCCTGTTTTCTCCTTTGGTTTCAGGTTTCCATATGTAGGCCGGATCCTTTGGGGTTGTAGAAATGATGGTGGCGCAAACGATCAGTTCCTTTGCATTGAACGCGCAAGTCGCAGAAGGGTATAATACCGCCATGATTGATAAGACCATGATTTTAAAGGCGTTGATTGCGGAGCTGGAGGAGGATCTGCGCCGCCAGTTGGAAGCGAACGGGCAGGCGGCCGCCGGTGCGACGGATGGCGAGGCGCGTGCGGAGACCAAGTGGGATACGTGCGGACTGGAGTCGTCGTATTTGGCACGCGGCCATGCGCAACTGTTTCAGGCGTTGGCGGCGGATGTCCATAATTTGCGAGGGTTCGTCGCGCCGGACTATGCGAATCGGTCGATTGGCGTGGGCGCCTTGGTGACGGTGGAGCTGGGAGGCGATGCGATGCATTTTTTCCTGCTACACTGCGGCGGCGGAACCGATCTGGTGGTCGAGGCCTGCGAGGTGACGGTAATCACGCCGGAGTCGCCGGTTGGTTCGGTCCTGCTGGACAAGCGAACGGGCGACTCCTTTTCCTTTCGCGCCGGATCTTCAGGAAAAATCCTCGACGTGGCGTAGCTGGAAAAAGGAGCGCCAACCTGCGGCGACGGTGTTTCTGCTATCCAAGGCCGTTGCATACCCATTGGTTGTTGTCATTACGGTCCGCAACACCTGCCACCCATTCTATGGATCTGTCCTCTATGGGACGGGCAATCACAGCGGTTAGCAGGTGTTTTCCTGCTGCAAGTACGATGTCGATCGACTGATTGAGCGGCATCCGGTGCGCCGAAGGAGCCATCCGGCCTCCTTCACGACCAAAAACATATCGGTCGTCCAGAAAGACGCGGCAGTTTTCGCGGGTGTTGAAGAATACCCGGGCTTGCGTCTGTTTTTCCAGATGAAGGGTATACTCCACAAACATCATGCCAGCTTCAAAATCAGTGCTGCTGAATGTTGCCATCGTTCCGGGAAAACGGACCAGTTTCATGTCGGGGCGATTCAGAACCATGGGCATACTGAGCGGCCAGCCCTGACCGAACCACGGAACCTCTTTAAAGCCGATCCGTGCTGGAACACCACGGTTGTTTGGCAACCGGGCAACTGCTGCCGCAGGCGGCATCGCTTCGCCCAGACGTCGTTTCAGATCCAATACCAAATCTGTAAATGCATCCAGCGAAGCGGGCGGCGTGATACCCACAATCCCAGGGCTCAGGATTAAATCACGACCAATTGGGCGAAGCCACTTTTCATCAATCCCTTCCGGATTGAGAATCCCGAGCAGTGCACCCACCGTCGCAGCGGTGCAGTCGGTGTCTTTTCCGCAGTTATTGGCGGTACAGATGGAGCGGGAAAAATCGCCATCACCATCGAGCAAGGCCAACAGGATGAACGCCATGTTTTCGGTTACGTTGGTAAAATTTTCGTGGCCGTATTTTTTAAGAATCTGCAGGCGGACGGTTTTCCAATCCTTGGAAAGCTCCCACCACTTATATGTGTCGGCGATGGCCGCGCGAATTCCGGAGTCGGCAGGAATCTGTTCGAAGCCGATCTGAATAATTTTATCAACATCGGTTTCCACAAAGGCCGCGCTCTGCATGGCGGCGAGCCACACTTCCGCCCAGAGCCCTTGTTCCGCATGGTCGAGGCAGGCGTCTTCATAGGCATACGCGGCGGCGAGCTTCGGATTCCCGGGCGCGAGACAGGCCCAAATTTCGCTGCGGATGGCCGCACCCATGCCGTTGATAAACCAGTTGTCGAAGGATCCGCTCAACGGCGGTTCGATACCTTCGCGCAGGTTGCGGATGCAGACTCCGTATTCGTCCCACGGAAACCCTATGTTTTCTTTCCATGCTTTGGAAAAGAGCGTGCGGCTGACTTCGGGCTTTTCCTGTTGATCCAGCAAGCAGGCCCATACGACCTGTAAATCGAGGTCGTCGTTCGGAATCATCCCGGACGGAATCGGATCGTAGAAATCCAAGTCGAACGGCCCATCCATGCCCTCATACGGCTGTCCCAGCGTGCCGCCGACGGCTTTGCCGAGCCAGCAACCCATTACTTTTTCACGATAATTTGGAATCGACATAGTTTCCTTTTTTCTGCGGTAAGCGAGGATAGCACTGGAGTGATGGATTCGGTTATGCCTTGAGCGGAACAACCGCCCCGTGCGGGCGGCCGGCAATCAGGCGCGTCCCGTCTGAAAATCCTTCCGGACGATCTTTGAGTTGTTCAACCAGCCTCTGGTGCCAGATATTCAGACGCTCTGCGTGTTCAGGAAACGGCACAAGGTCGTGAAGCTCTTGTGGATCGGCAATCAGGTCAAACAGCTGTTCCGTGCCGGAATGCGTATACCAGATATATTTTTCTTTGCCGTCGGTCAGGTAGTGGTTGGATTGGTGATCGCCATAGCAGTTGCCGTGTTCGCCGTGCAAGTAAGACCGCCATTCCTCTTTGGTGTTGCGCATGATCGGCAACAGGCTGTTGCCTTCTACCGACTCGGGAATTGGAAGGCCGGCAAGGTCGAGAATCGTCGGCATCAAATCTTCGTGGCACACCGGTCGATCACATACCTGATTGGCCTCGACGCCAAAAGCGGGCGGCACCTGAATCAAAAATGGAATCCGCGCCGATCCCTCGTACGGATAGGTTTTTCTGAAAAGGTAGTGGTCACCCAGCATCTCGCCGTGATCCGAGGTGAAGATGACTACCGTATTATCCAGCTGTGCGCGCCCTGCAACGGGATCTACTCCCAATGCGCGAATCAACCTGCAAATTTGGTCATCAATGTGGTTGATGGAGCCGTAATAACCCGCATGGCACGAGCGCAACGCTTCGCCCTGCAGATTTACCCGATCCGTATCCACCGCAAACCCGCCTGCCGGTGGCGGTTGAGCCCAGTCTCCAATTGCGGGCGATGGCATATCCATTCTTAAATATCGATCCATATAGAACGCTGGGGGATAGAGAGGCGGATGCGGCGCAATAAAGGATACGGTTAGAAAAAACGGGCAGGAAGGATCCCTCCATGTTTGCAGAAAACGAATGGCTTCATCAACGGTCTCCAAGGTTGGATGCTGCCGTTCCTCCAGATGCCAGGGACGAGCGGTCCAGCCATTGCCCGATAATCCTGCATCGCTCTCGTATGATTTTGGACGGTCGGTCTGTAGATCGCCCTGATAAACCATATGATCGAAACCATACCGTTTTCTTCGGGGAGACTGATGCATGCATCGTCCGACCAAAAAGGTCTGATAACCCGCATTGGAAAGTTCGCCGGGAAGAGTTGCTTTGGGAAACATCTCCACACCGTCTTGAAATCCGACCATGCCGTGCGTGGAAGGAAATTGCCCCGTAAGAATCGAACGCCGCGCGGCAATGCTCCATCCCAGCGCGTTGCCGTCGCTCGTCCAATCAAAGCGGGGCGCATCGAACCGCATCTGGGCAAACGCCACCGACGCCGCCAACGATGCACCGATAAAACATAGTTTGCCGATTCCAATGACTGGACGTTTCTTCATGGCCGCTCCACGAGCACGCGGTAGAAGCCGTTTGTCGACGGAGTGCCGTTGGTGAATGCAACAGTTTGGTTGGACGCAAGCGGCCCGACGGCTTCGACCGTGCCCCAACCCGTTGGCAGCAGGCTGTCCGTCCGTTGCAGGGAATAGCGGCGTCCCGCCTTGCCGTCCACGTGCACCGGAACCCCACTGCTGGAAATCCGGAAGGCGTCTTCCAGCGGGTTGGTCGGATCGGTTCCGGCGACATGCTCGGCCCAGTCGGGGAAGCCGTCGCCATCGGAGTCCGTATCGATATGATTTGGAAGACCGTCGCCGTCCGTGTCCACGAATCCATCCGCCGTATCCGCAACACCATCCGCATCGAAGTCGCCGTCGGTCAGCGCAAGCCAGTCGATGGCAAACGTCTTGCCGCTTGCAGAGGTGCCATTCACCGGGTCGATCCGCAGGCGCGTGATGGTTTTCCCGATCCAGTTTGTGTTGGAAGAAAGATCCACCGTCAGCACCTGCGGCGCGCCATTTCCATTGTAGGATGCAGTCAGCACCCGGGCGGGAGAAAATCCATCGTTTTCCGAGTTGCCCCAGTAGAGCTGGATATTGCCGTTGATCCCGGCCTGCATCCTAACCAGCAGCTTGGATGTTTTTTCCCCGGGGAAGAGGAACCCGATCCTGGACAGTTGCGGATCGGTGGTGGATGCCGCTCCCGACAACCACCCATTCGTGATGGCGGTATTGGTGGCGTTGCTGAAAAACCACCCCTCGGCATCGCCGTTTGTTGCAAACCCGAAAAAGGATTTTCCATCGTAGGGGTCGCGCCCAACCGCATGTTCATCGGCATCCGGCGTACCGTCGTTATCGGAATCCAGATCCATCAGGTTGGAAAGACCATCACCATCGGGATCACCGAGACCTTCATCATTGTCGAGGATGCCGTCGCCATCGAAATCGGCGGTTGCCCAGTCGAATGGAACGGACCAGACCCCATGCTTGCCGGTCGTCGAAACGGCCCGCGCCCGGTATTCATAAACCACACCGGACAGGCGATTGGAAAAGAGCACTTCGCCGGGCGCAGCGATTTCTTGCGATGCGCTCCACTCGGAGCCATCCCATCGTTGCTGCATCTCGAAATGGCCGAAGCCGCTCCACTGGTTCCACGCATTGCGGTATTCTCGCCAAATCCCTTCCCCGATGAAAACAATGTGCTGGGTCGTGTCAGTCCCTCCCAAGGCGAAAAAGGTTTCGACCGTAGGCGGCGTGTAGTCGGGCGCGTCCGGCCCTTGGTGCCAGAAGGGGACATCGGGATATTGGGCGGAAAAGGCCTTGATGGCTTCCACCATGCCGGAGCCGTACGTGGGGAAGGTATCCCAATTGAATCCTGCCCCGGAAAAATTCCACCAGCCGGGCGTAACGACGCGCATCCGGTTAGGCACCAGTTTTCCGAGTTCCTTGAACGTGGTGATGTAGGCATCTTCGATGTACGCGGGGGTATCGCGGAGCGTTCCGGCGGTGTCGGCCGGGTTGGGGTGCCACTCGAAAAATCCCCACCCGCGGTTTTGCTTGTCGGTCAAGTTCACGTATTGCAACAACTTGTCGATATCGGGCACGGTGCCGAAGCGCGTCAGCCCGAGCATGCCGCATTTTTCCAGATAGCCAGTCCAAATCGGCGTGGCACCGGAACGCTGGCGACCGGCGTTGATAAACTCACCGGGAATCTGATGCAGGAAGATGTGGTCGGCCGGCAGCCCCTCCTCCACCATGATGTCGAACATATCGCGGCCAAAGTTGTGCACCAGGTTTTGGCGGAACCCAAAGGCCGGGGTGTCCGGGTTTCCGGCGGGATAGTTGTATGCGCCACCCTGGTCGAAGGTGTCCCACGACCACGCCTGCCAATAGGGATCGCTGGCGGTGCACACGCGCGGCGCATCGAAACCGCCCGCCGTGAAGCCGGTTCCACTTGCCGGGTTGACGACGAAGTTTGTGTCGGTAATCGGATCGGGGAAGGCGTCGAGATCCCAGTAGCGCAGCGTCCAGTTAGTGAAGCTGGTGCCGAAACGCGAATTGAACGAGCTGCCGGTTCCGTTCGCGTCGGCGGGGGTCGGATCATCATAAAACGGGCTGCGCAGCGTACCACCAAAATCAACCAGGCTTCCGATGATTTGCGCGGTCGCCCCCTCATTCGAATAGGTGCCCGAGGATGCATCATAGATTCCCGTGTGCCGGAGCCAGTCGCGGAACTCGGTGATGGCGTAGGGGCTGTAGTCGCCGAGCTGGCCGTCGTCGGTTGATCCCGCCGACGGAAGTTCCGATTCCACCAGAAGATTAAACAC
>JAIPJC010000062.1 GCA_021734345.1 Kiritimatiellales bacterium
TGCCAAGGTGGCGAGCGGCGAACTGCATCCCCGCGCCGTCAAGGTCCTGCTTGGCCGGGAGATCGTCAAGCGCTTCATCGGCGAAGCCGATGCCGTCCAGGCCTCGGAAGAATTTACGCGCATCTTTGCGCAGAAGGAATTGCCGGACGAAATTCCGGAAATCGTGCTCCCCGCCGAACCGATCGGCCTGCTCAATCTGATGGTGCAGGCCGGGCTGGCCAAGAGCAACGGAGAGGCGCGCCGACTGATCAAGCAGGGCGCGGTAAAGATCAATGACGAAAAAGTGGACGACGAAGGTGCGCAGGTTGTTCCGGAGGATGGAATGATCATCCGTTCCGGCAAGCGCGGCTTTGCGAAAGTAGTTATCAACGAGTAATTCGTAATGCGTAATTCTTGGCGTGCGGACTTCCGGACTTCGGAAAATCACGCATTACGAATTACTCGTTACGCAAGCAACACGGAGAATTGAGCAATGTCAGGACATAGCAAGTGGGCAAACATCAAGCATCGCAAAGGCAAGGCCGACGCGGCGCGCGGGAAAATGTTCAGCAAGTTGGCAAAGGACATCATGGTGGCGGCAAGCTGCGGCGGCGGAAACCCGGCGGAGAACATTACGCTGCGCGCCCTGATCCAGAAGGCCAAGGGCATCAGTATGCCGAAGGAAAACATCGACCGTGCCATCAAGAAGGGCACCGGCGAGCTCGAAGGCGGCCAGCTGACCGAAGGCTCCTACGAAGCCTACGCCGCCGGCGGCATCGCCGTGGTGGTCAAGGTTCTGACCGACAACAAGAACCGCTCCGCCTCGGAGGTGCGCTTCACCTTCAGCAAGGCCGGCTCGGACCTCGCTCCGCAGGGATCGGTCAGCCGCATGTTCCAACGCAAGGGACAGATCTTCATCGACAAGGACAAGACGGATGAAGACACGCTGATGGATCTCGTGCTCGAAGCTGGTGCGGAAGACCTTAAGACCGACGGCGACCAGTTCGAAGTCATCACCGATCCGTCCGACTTCGACGTCGTATCCGAAGCGATCACCAACGCCGGCATCGAGATGGCCGAATCCGAAATCACCATGATTCCGGATCTGGTGGTTGAAGTTGCCGATATCGACCAGGCCCGCTCCATCATGAAGCTGGTCGATGCGCTGGACGATCTCGACGATGTGCAGAATGTCTATGCCAACTTCGACCTTTCCGACGAAGTCGCTGCGCAGCTCGAAGCGGAATAGACGGCACGCGTCTCAAACCATGGGAGGATTCAGATGAACGAATATGCACAGCAGTTTACCGTCGCGCAGGCGCAACCCAGTGAACGGGCGGCCTTCATTCGCCGGACCTACGCGCATCTCGCCGGAGCCGTGTTGGCCTTTATTGCTCTTGAGGCCTACATGATCACGTCGCCGATCGCGGAGATGTTGCTCAACGTCATGTCGATGCGCTTTGGCTGGCTGATGATTCTGGGCGGGTTCATGATTCTTGGCCGTCTGGCCAGCGGGCTGGCCTCCAGTACGGCTTCGCAGTCGGTGCAGTATGTGGGGCTGACGTTGTATGTGATTTTGGAATCCGTCATCTTTGCGCCGATTCTTTTGATTGCCGCGTACTACAGCTCGCCGGAGGTTCTGCCCACGGCGGCGATTCTAACGATAGGAATCTTCGCCGGATTATCCGTCATTGTATTTACGACGAAGAAGGATTTTTCCTTCCTCGGCGGCATTCTGAAGATTGGCTTCATGGTCGCCCTTGGGTTGATCGTGTGTGCCGTGCTGTTCGGCTTCAACCTCGGCCTCGTGTTCTCGTTCGCGATGGTGCTGCTGGCTAGCGGCGCAATCCTCTACGATACCTCGAAAATCATGCTCCACTACCACACCGACCAGCACGTCGCGGCCGCGCTCCAGCTGTTCGCCTCCATAGCGCTGCTCTTCTGGTATATCCTTCGCATCCTCATGAGCTTGAACCGCCGATAGCGGTTTCCCCGGTGGGATCTAGAAGGTGTAGGTGGCAAACAGCCGCGCGTCGGTGTCGGTGGTGTTGCCGCTCCCGTTTTTCCAATCGCGGTATCCAATGCCGCCCTTGAACGCCACGGTTAGGTTTTCAAGGATGGGTTGCTTGACGATGATATCCAGTTCCTGCCCGTCGAATCCGGTGATCGTGTGGTCGTGCCAAGTGTAGTTGTAGAGGCCGGCGAGGGCGGTTTTTCCAATAGTGGTCGTTGCCTTGATGTAGACGGTATCCGATCCTTCATTAAACTGGCTGGAGCAAATCTCCATCGAGGCATCCAGCGCATGGTTGATGCCGGTCGTGGTTTCCTGGAAATAGAGGTCGCCTCCGCGAACCCCGAAGTAGCCCGGTTCGAGGGCGATGGCTCCGACGGCCCGCCGCAGCGAAAGTCCGAACGCGTCCGCATTGCGCGTGGCGGCTTTGCCGGCCGCGCTTTCGTGGCGGTAGTAGCCGAGGAGCGCCGTGCTGCCGCAAACAGCGTATTCCATGCGGGTTCCAGCCAGATTGGCGACATCCCAGGCATAGGCGTCGAACAGGGCCGCTTCCAGTCCCGGGATGCCGGTGAAGATCCCTTCGCCCCAGGTGATGCCGTCGGTATCATAGCCCGTGCCGAAGACCTCGCCGAAGTCGTTGAATTTCCAGAGATCGCCTTTGTCGATCCAATTGCTGAGCCTAACGGCGTGGCCGGCGGCGAGCCGGGTGTTTGGAATATCCGCCGTGTCGATCTGGACCGCCTCGATGGCGCGCGATTTCTGGCGGAAATCATCGGCGCGAAAGACCTCGCCGTTGTTGATTTTTCTGCCAACGAGAACCGTGGTGTTCGAGAAGTTCATGGAACCGAAGCCGTAGCGGATCCAGCCTTCGTTGAGCACATGGATGCTGTCGTTGGCCAGCAGGGCCGTGTTGTTGTTTTCGTACAGCTCTTCCGCATAGTTGTAGGCCAGTCCTCCGTCGAATCCGGCGAGCTGCGGGGAGGTGTAGCCGAGAATGAAGCCGAGGGTTTCGTTTGCGCCGTTGCCTTTGCCTTCGAAGTCGCGGTACATGCCGAGCGACTGGATCCGGCCGGAAATAGTCCCGTATCCCAGGTCGTTGATCGGTTTGACGATGCTTTCTGCCCATGCGGTCGATGCAGCCAGTATGGCTGCGGAAATCAAAATGGATTGGTTCATGCGGAGTTCTTTTTTGGTGAATAGGACGGGGTCGTACAATCTGGTTGTTTTCCTGAAATTTGTTGGTTTGGTGAAAAAAACCGGAAACACCTACCAGAACTACGTGGTTTATCCAGACAATAAAGCTGGAAATGAGATTTGGGCACCTATTTTGCCAAGAGGCATTCCATCCGAACGCGCAGCGGGGGAACGAAGTGCTATCGCCGCCGCAGTTCTTCAGTCGATCACCTTCTCCAACCGGATATCGAAGATGAGGGCGGCGTAGGGGCCGATCTTGCTGCCGGCACCGCGCTTGCCCCAAGCCAGATCGGACGGGACGACGAAGAGGAACTTCCCGCCTTCCTTCATCAGTGCCAGTCCTTCTTTCAGACCATCGATGGCTTCCTTCATGGTGAAGATATCGGTCTCGGTGCCGTGGTAGGTATTCTTCAGGACGGTGCCGTCGACGAGCAGGATGCGCTGGTTGACCTCCACCGTGCTCCACTCGTCGGGACTTTTCCCCGTGCCTGGATCCTGGATGGTGTATTGCAATCCGCTGGCGGTGACGATCACATCCGGCTTCGCGCCGTTCTTCTTGAGAAACGCATCCGACTCGGCCCGGTTTTGCCCCGCACTTCCGCGACTTGAATTATTGGTTCTCTTCCGTGGCATGGGGCGTATTTCGTATTTCGTACTACGTATTGCTCTCGGCAGTCCTGCCAAAAAGAATGCAATACGTAATACGCAGTACGTACTATCTCACTATGCGAGGGCTTGGTTTACAATCTCGCGGGCTTCGCTCTGGATCATCTTCAAGTGCGCTTCGCCTTTGAAGCTTTCGGCGTAGATTTTGTAGATGTCCTCGGTGCCGGATGGGCGGGCGGCGAACCAGCCGTTTTCGGTGCTGACCTTGAGGCCGCCGATGGATGCGCCGTTGGCGGGCGCATGGGTCATCTTGGAGGTGATGGTTTCGCCGGCGAGGGTTTCGGCCTTGACCTGTTCCGGCGAGAGGGCGGCGAGCTTGGCTTTCTCTGCGCGGTTGGCGGGGGCGTCGACGCGGTCGTAGACCGGGCTGCCGAACTTGGCGACGAGCTCTTGATAATGCTCGCCCGGATCCTTGCCGGTGACGGCGTAGATTTCGCAGGCCAGCAGGCAGAGGATGATGCCGTCCTTGTCGGTGGTCCAAACGGTGCCGTCCTTGCGCAGGAACGACGCCCCGGCGGACTCTTCGCCGCCGAAGCCGTAGGAGCCGTCGACGAGGCCGTCGACGAACCACTTGAACCCGACCGGCACTTCCTTCAGTTCGCGGCCGAGGTCGGCAACGACGCGGTCGATCATCGAAGAGCTCACCACCGTTTTTCCGACGGCGGCGTCGGCGCGCCAGCCGGCGCGGTGGGTGAAGAGGTATTGGATGGCGACGGCAAGATAATGGTTCGGGCTCATCAGCCCGACGGACTTGGTGACGATGCCGTGGCGGTCAAAATCGGGGTCGTTGCCGAAGGAGAGGTCGAACTTGTCCTTGAGGTCGATCAGGCTGGCCATGGCGTAGGGCGACGAACAGTCCATGCGCACCTTGCCGTCGCGGTCGACGGTCATGAAGCTGAAGGTGGGGTCGGCGTTGTCGTTGCGGATGGTGAGGTCGATGCCATATTTTTCGGCGATCGGTTTCCAGTAGCGGATGCCCGCGCCGCCCATGGCATCGGCGCAAAACTTGAGGCCGGATTTGGCGATGGCTTCCATGTCGATGACGTTGGCGAGGTCGGCGACGTACGGGGTGATGTAGTCGTAGGCGACGGTGGTGTCGGCGGCGAGCGCGTCGGCGTAGTAGCTGCTCTCCACTTCGTCGAGGTCGTCGGCCAGCAGTTCGTTGGCGCGGCCCGCGATCCAGTTGGTGATGTCGCTGTCGGCCGGTCCGCCGTTGGGCGGGTTGTATTTGATGCCGCCGTTGTCCGGTGGGTTGTGGGACGGGGTGATGATGACGCCGTCGGCGAGGCCGGCGGTGCGGCCTTTGTTGTAGGTGAGGATCGCGTTTGAAACGACGGGGGTGGGGGTGTAGCCGCCATCGCGGTCGATCATCACGGTTACGCCGTTGGCGGCGAAAACCTGCAGGGCGGTCTTTTCGGCGGGGGTGGAGAGTGCGTGGGTGTCCTTGCCGATGAAGAGCGGTCCGGTGATGCCGGCTTCGGCGCGGTATTCGCAGATGGCCTGGGCGATCGCCATGATGTGGTCTTCGGTAAAGCTGGTGTTCAGCGACGTGCCGCGGTGGCCGGAGGTGCCGAAGGCGACCTTCTGGTCGGGGTTCTCCACGTCGGGCTGCGTTTCGTAGTAGAGGCTGACGAGCTCGGCGATATCGGTCAGGTTTTTCTTGGCGACCGGTTTCCCGGCGTCTGGATGGATGGCCATGGTTTTTCTCCTGCTTAAAATGGTTGATTAAGGCGGGGTTCTTAGCAGAGCCGCCGCGGTTGCTCAATGTTAAACGTGGGGCGTGGCGGTTGATTATAATTTCCGGTCATTTTAATAGTTGTTGGGTTGCGGCGGCGTGGTAGCCTTTCCAAAGCTTTTCAAAAAGGAGGTATGGGGATGAGTGATCAAATTGAATTCAAACCGCCGCAGGTGCGGCTTAGTCTGCCGGTACTGCCGTTTATTCCGGTAGTCGTTGTCGGCGTCATTATGGCAACGGTCGTGTTTTTCTGGTTCTTCTGCCGGATCGAGCCGGGTGCCGGGCAAATCGCGGTGCTGATCCGCAAGACGGGTGAAAACCTGCCGGCCGGCCAGGTGATTGCGTTGACGGAAAAGCAGAAGGGCATCCAGCTCGAGGTGCTGGCCGAAGGGCGCTATTTCCGCAATCCCTACACGTGGAGCTGGAAGATCCAGCGTATCCTCGATGTTCCCGCCGGCAAGCTCGGCGTGATGACCCGCCTTTATGGCGACGAACTGCCACCCGGCAAGATCATCGCGGAGGACAACCAGCGCGGGATCATGCAGGAAATTTTGCGGCCCGGTAAATACCGCATCAATCCCTACGCCTTCCATGTGGCGTCGTTCGATGCCATCAGCATCAAGCCCGGCAACGTTGGCGTTGTGACGGCACTGACCGGAAAGGATGTGCTCAACAACGAACTGCCTACCGAGGAACGCAACACCTTCATGGTGGCAGACGGGCTCAAAGGGGTAACCGGTCGCCTGCTCGATCCGGGCACGCACTACCTCAACCCGTACATGTACAACGTCGTCGAGGTCAATATTCAGAGCCATCTCTTCGAGATGTCCGGCAAGGATGTCATCAGCTTCCTGACGTTGGACGGATTTACCGTGACGGTCGAAGGCAAGATCGAGTTTGGGATCGAACGCGACGAAGCCGCCTTCCTGTCCCATCGCGTCGGCGATATGGACGACGTCATCAATAAGCTGATCCTGCCGCGCGCCCGCGGATTCAGTCGCATCGAAGGCAGCAAGCATCCAGCGGTTAACTTTATCGTCGGTGAAACGCGCCAGAAGTTCCAAAGCGATCTCGAAAACCACCTGCGCGCCAAATCGAAGGGCTGGGGCATCGATATCAAGGCCGTGATGGTGAGCAAGATCATTGTCCCCGACGAGATCGCCAGCATCAACCGGGACCGCGAGCTGGCCGTGCAGGATGCCGCCAAATACGAGCAGCAAATCGTGCAGGCCAAATCCAAGGCCGAGCTGACCAAGCAGGAAATGCTCGCCGTCCAGAGCAAGGAAAAGGTCGAGGCCGACACCAAGCGCATCCGCGCCATCATCGACGCCGAGCAGGATCAGAGCGTCCGATTGATTTCCGCACAGAAGGAGTTGGATGTGGCCAAGGTGGAATACGAGGCTGCGCTCTTCCAAGCCGAAGCGATCATCCTCACCGCCGACGGTGAAAAGGATGCCATCAAGGCGAAGAACGAGGCGGAGGCGTCCGTTCTTAAAAACCAGGTGGCGGCGCTCGGTGGCGGCGACAACTTTGCGCGCTACACGCTCTACGAAAAGATAGGCCCACAGGTGCTCTCCGTGCTGAGTAGCGATTCCGCCGAAGGGGTCGGCGGAATCTTCAGCACATTCGCTCCGGCGAAAGGAGGTGCGAAGTGAGAAATATCATTAAAATCGTAATGGGCGCGGTCTTCGTAATCGCATGCGGAGAACTCTTTTGGCAGTGGGGCTTTTGCCGCTTCTATGTTGGCCCGAATGAAATGGCCATCATCACCGCCAAGAATGGCGACGCGCTTGAACCGGGGCAGATTCTGGCTCGCAAGGGACAGAAAGGGATATGGGAGGAGACCCTCGCCGAGGGGCGCCATTTCCTCAATCCGGTCTTCTACGAACGCGAGATTGTCCCTGCCATCCTCATCGAGCCCGGCAAGGTCGGGGTCGTGACCTCGAAGGTCGGCGACAAGCTGCCCGAAGGCGAGTTCATCGCCGAGCGCGGCCAGAAAGGGATCTGGCGCAGTGTGCTGGGACCGGGCAAATATCGCATGAACCCCTACGGCTACAACATCGAGATTGTCGATGCCATCAGCATCCCGATCGGCTATGACGGGGTTATCACCTCGCTTGCCGGCGAGCAGGCCGCCAGCGGGGAATTTGCCGACGCAAAGCAGCAGGGCGTTCGCAAGGATGTGCTGCAGCCGGGGCTATATTATGTCAACCCGAAGGAATACAAGGTCGACGTGCTCGAAATCGGAATCAACCAGGTTTCGTTGATGGGAGAAACTGGAGGAAAGGTTGTCACCAAGGCACGGCAGCTCGGACAGAACGAGGCGCTCAATGTGCTCCAGTCGGCCGCACTTGAAAAACAGGAAGCCAAGCGTGCCGATTATTTTATGAGCAAGCGCGCCGCTTCCTCTTCCGCGCCGCAATCCTCGCGCGGCAAGAAGGTAAACTTCGCCGCGGACGGACTGATGGGTGGTTTGGGATCGGCACCTGTTGCCTTTTCGGAAGGGGAAATGAACCTAATGGAACTCGTTAGTTTTCCGTCGCGCGACGGCTTTCAGATCAGCCTCGACATGACCGTCGAGTTCGAACTTTCACCCGACGAGATTGCCGGCATCTTCCGGCGCTATGGCGATCTGCCCGCAGTGGTTGACAAGATCATCATGCCGCAGATCACCTCCATCTCGCGCAACAAGGGTTCCGAATATCGCGCCAAGGATTTCATCGTTGGCGAAGGCCGCGAAAAGTTCCAGAACGACATTACCCTTTCGTTGGAGCAGACGCTTGGTGCCAAGGATATCAAGATCTACAATGCGCTCATCCGGCACGTCGAAGTGCCCGACGAAATCCGCGCGCCGATCCAGCAGGCCAGCATCGCCATCGAGCAGGACCTGACCAACAAGGAACGGCAGAACACCGCCCGCAAGCAGGCCGAGCTCAACACCGAAGTCTCGCTCATCTCGCAGCGCGGTGAACAGGTGATGCAGGAGACCGAAAAACTCAAGGCCGAAATCGCCGCTGACCTCGACAAGCAGGTCGCGCAGATCCAGGCCGATACGCTAAAGAAGGCTGCTGAAATCAAGAAGCAGACCGCCGCGATTTCAGCGGACAAAACCCGGGTGCTCGGTCAAGCCCAGGCCTCCGCATTGGAAAAGGTCGAGGGCGAAAAAGCCAAAGGCCTTCAGCTTAAGACCGCCGCCTTTGGCGATCCCGTAGCCTACGCCCGCTGGATGTTCGCCGATACGCTCAACCCGCAGATGAAGCTCAACATCATTCACGCCGGCGATGGAACCCTCTGGACCGACCTAGAAAAAACCGGATTCGCCGATCTCGGAGGCGCCCAGCAGTTGAAGCAAAAGAAGTAGGAGTGAGAATGAGACAGTTGTCCCTAGAGCTGAAACGTGCACTCAAGCCATTGGAAACCAAACTAAAGCTAATGTGGGTTGGGGTTTTTCCGTCGTTTGGTATCTATGTTTTTCTAGCCAGCAATAGAGCTGCTCGGGGAAATGAGTCGGCAATCACCTCTAGCCAGATGATGCCTATAGTCGTTTTCCTGACGATTTTGGTATTGGTGATGTCCTTTGTACAACGCTGGTTTACGCTCTCTCCGCAGGGGATCGTGAAGGTGCTCGACAAGCAGCAACCGGGTTGGCTGAAAGCCGTTTCTAATCCGGATTCATCACAGTCTCGTGCTATTTTAAAGCAAGAGTATCTGGATGCACTGGATGGCGATGAATTGAAGCTTTATGAATACAGTAGCTGTTTGTATGGCAGAATTCTCGTGCAGTGGGGGCTCGTCAATACATGTGCGTTATTTGGGATGATTCTTCCGCCGATTCAATATCAGCCCTTTGCCGCGATTGTTGCCGCTGTGGTAAGTTCCGTGAGTATGTTTTTCCATTATCCAAACATCGGAAGTTCCTTTGCCGCCGGTTTAGAGCTGTTTGAGCTTGATCGGGGTATAAATCGAAGCGCATAGGCTTGCCACATGTTCGGCCAATCCTCACTATCCGATCGGTAACTATTAAACATGGAGAAGGATTATGGCATCGGCAGCGGCACGGCATATTTTGGTGGCAACGGAAAAGGAATGCGCGGACTTGAAGAAGAAGATCGAAAAGGGCGCGGATTTTGCAAAATTGGCGAAAGCGCATTCGACGTGCCCGTCGGGAGCGAAGGGCGGGGCGCTTGGAACGTTCAAGCCGGGGCAAATGGTGAAGGAATTCGACGCAGTCGTTTTCAGTGCGCCGGTCGGCGAGGTTCAGGGTCCGGTCAAAACCCAGTTCGGCTACCACTTGGTGGAAGTCACGCACCGCGTCGACTAGCGGCGAGCTTGAAGGTGTGCAGGACGGGTTGCTGAAAAGCAGCCCGTTTTTTGTTATCTATACGACATCTAAATACTTGCGGCATAGTATAATGTATTGATCTTTTTCAGGTAACTGATCTAATACCATCGGTGTTGGAGAGGTTTATCATGCGAAAGCGGAGCGGATTTACTTTGGTAGAAACAAGCGTGGTGGTGGCCGTGATCGGGCTGCTTTCCGCGATTGCGATACCTTCGTTTTCCGCAGTACGGACGCACAGCCTCGATACGATTAAGCAGAGCAATGTGCGTGTGCTGAACAACGCCGTGCAGCAGTGGGCCATGGAAAATTTTTCATCAGATGATGAAAGGATTGGCGGCGGGATCACCAACTACATCAAAGGGGGGCTTTCCCGGTTGGCTGTCGGCTCGGCTCCGGTGAACATCACCAACATTGTCTCGAAGACCGCTGGTTATACCTTCACGGTGGAAGACCTCTACTAACCCATTTTCAGCAAGGATGCCTTACAGGATTTTCAGCTTCGGCAGATCCTGGATGTCGACCGCTCCAATGACGCGGTTTTCTCCGTCGACGACGATGAGGTCGTCGATGTTGTGTTTTTCGTAGATGTTGAGGATTTCGAGCGCGAGCATATTCTTGGTGAGGGTGATGGGATTGCGGGTCATTACGGCTTCGACCGGTTGTTCGATGAGATTGGGTGTTGCGATGAGGTGCCGGCGCAGGTCGCCGTCGGTCATGATGCCAGCGAGCGTATTGTCTTCCTCAACAATGGCGACACAACCGGCCTTCGCGCCCGTCATGGCGATGAGCGCTTCGCGGACGCGTTGGCCGATGCAGACGGTGGCGCAGCGGGCGCCGGTGCGCATGACGTCTTCGACGCGCAGCAGCAGGGTGCGGCCGATGGCGCCGCCGGGGTGAAGTTTGGCATAATCCTCGATCTTGAAGCCGCGCGCTTCGAGCAGCACCATGGCCAGCGCGTCGCCGATCGCGAGGGTGGCGGTGGTGCTGGTGGTGGGTGCCATGTTGAACGGGCAGGCCTCTTGGTCGACTTTCACGGAAACAACGATGTCGGAGTGCTGTGCGAGCGGGCTGTCGATTTCGCCGGTCAGGGCAATGATCTTCACGCCTTTGCGCTTGACGGGTTGGAGCAGGGCAATCAGTTCGTCGGATGCGCCGGAATAGCTCATGGCGAGCAGGATGTCGCGGTCGCCAAGTATGCCGAAGTCGCCGTGCATGGCTTCGATAGGGTGCATGACGACCGACGGGGTTCCGGTGCTGGTGAACGTGGCGGCAATCTTGTGGCCGATATGGAGGTTTTTGCCCACGCCGGTCACGACGACTTTACCTCCATTTTTAACGGTGGAAAGAATCGCATCGACCGCCGCGGTAAAGCCACCATCGATGCTGTTCTTTACCTTCTCGATTCCGGCGATTTCAATATCCAGAACTTCCTTTGCGCGCTTGAGATAGTCCAAAGTGGTCTCCTTGTTTTCCAGTAGTTGGCGACAAAGTAGCCGATTTTTTCCAACCATTGGAATTTATTTATTCAAATAAAGCCGGAGAGGCCGTATGATGCGCGCCTGTTGGAAATTACGGGGGAAATGAGCATGTCGAAGAATGGATCGAAAGTCGGTTGCTGGATCGCGGTGGCCGTTATGGCGTTTCTGCTGTTGGGCAGCGTGTTGACGAATATCGGGCTGACGGCGGCTCTTTTTGCGGGATCCCCTGCTGCGGATAACGATTACCCGGAGGATGAGGCTCCGGTGTTCGAGGAAATCTGGTCATATGGCTATGGCGATACCAAGGTGGTCCGGATCGATTTGACGGGCGTGATCATGCGCGGCCAGCACCAGCGGCTCTTTGGCTACGAGCCCGACATGGTCGAAACCATTCTTGGCCAGATCCGCGCCGCAACCCTCGATTCCGAAGTAGAAGCCATTTTGCTGGAGGTCGACTCTCCGGGCGGTTCCGTGACGCCGAGCGATGAAATCTATGCCGCCCTCCAGCACTTCAAGGCCGAGGATGAAGGACGCGTGGTGCTGGTCTTCATCCGCGATCTTGGCGCATCCGGCGCCTACTATGCCGCCATGGCCGGCGACTACATCATGGCCGAGCCCACCGCCATCGTCGGATCGGTCGGCGTCATCATGCAGACCCTCAACATGAAGGGGTTGGGCGACAAGATCGGCCTCAGTTCCGTCACCATCGCCTCCGGCGAAAACAAGGACATGCTCAACCCGTTCAAGGATGTAAATCCCGTGCACATGGCCATGCTGCAGGAACTCGTCGATGGCATGCAGAATCGCTTTGCCTCCATCGTCATGGAATCGCGCGGATTGGAATCGCGCGCCCTGCTCGACGGCCGTATTTTCAGCGCCTCGCAGGCTATGGAACTCAACTTTATCGATGGAGTCGGCTACTGGCAGGACGCGTTGGACAAGCTGGCCTTCCTGCTCAACGTTGACGACATCTATTTGGTGCGCTACGAAACAAAACGCAGCTTCTTTGAATCGTTGATGTCTTCCAAACTGCCGCATCTGCCCAGCTTCAATGCCATGGAACCGCCGCGTTTTATGTACCTTTGGAACCCTTAACCTGGAGACCACCATGAAAATCAAACTATTGTTTATGCTACCCCTCGTCGGAATACTTTCCGGTTGCGAAACTTTTCAAACACCGCAGCAGCGCCAACAAGCCGCCGCCCGCCAGCAGAATGCGGCGCGCGTGGCCGAAGAACGGCTCTACCGTCTGCAAGGCAAAGTCGAGTCGCTCGAGATGGCCAATGCGCAACTCTCCCAGGATGTGCAGCAGCTCCAGAGCGATGTCCGCGCGCTAAACAGCCAGCTCTCCCAGCTCGGCTCCGGCATACAGTCCCTCGAAAGCCGGCAGGCGCGCGACAAGCAGGAAGTCATCAACCAGGTTTCCGGTCGGGTCGAGTCGCTGCTGCAAAAGCAAGCCGCCGCTACACCCGCGAAACCCTCTGGTCGCGAACACGTTGTCGAGGCAGGCCATACGCTCTCCGCCATCGCCTCGGCCTATGGCACAACGGTCAAGGCCATCAAGCAGGCCAACAACCTCAAGTCCGACCAGATCTATGTCGGCCAAAAGCTGTTCATTCCTGAATAGACTTTAGGCCATAGGCTTTGGTTTTTTTTCTGCAGTCCAAAGCCTAATGTCTATAGCTCTCTTCTCAGAGCGCCCATGCCAGTAGCAGTGGGATCGTGACAATTGCCCCGAGGTGGGTTACCAGCAGGGTGGTGGCGATAAAGTCCGAGTCGCCGCCGAACCGCTCGCTAAAGATCAGGCTAACCACCGCCGCCGGCATCACCGCCACCACCGCCAGAATGCCGTACGCCATCGCGCCCATCGGGATCAGCTTCAGCAGCAGGATGAAGAGGATCGGGGTGACGACCAGCCGCAACGCCGAGAGAATCCAGACCTGCTTGTCGAAAACCGCCCGCACATTCAGGGCGGCGATCCGGCTGCCCGACACGAGCATCGAAACCGCTATGGTCGCCTTGCCGACCGTTTCCGCGCCAAAGTAGAAAAGATCCAGCAGGCGGCGCATCACATCGGAAAATATTCCAGAGGCTGGAAGCTCAGGCCGCAGGAGATCGCGCACGCATACCCACCCGATCGAAAACATCAGTGCAATCAGCGGCGGGCCGAAAATCATCCGGATTCCCTCTGAAAACCTGCTTGATCGGTTGAACAAGAACACCCCCACCGTCCAGACCATCAGCTCGAAACCCATCGATGCGAACACGAGCAGCGCCACGCCCTCTTCTTTCCAAAGCAACATCACCAGCGGCAGCGGCAGGAACAGGTAGTTGTTGACCGTATTCTGGAACAGGAATGCGCTGGCGCGCTGCTGGTCGACCCCCTTCATGCAACGTAGCGCAATCAGCCCGAGCAGCAAGCCCGTCCCGGCAATCGCCAACGCCATCACCGGCATGATCCAATTGGCCGCCAGCTCGCTCGCGTTCAATCGCGTCACCGACGAAAAGATCAGGCACGGATAGATGATCGCAACCAGAATGCGCACCATTTCGCTTGTGCCGACCTCGCTCACCATCCCGCGTTTCCGCGCGATGAACCCGATCGCCATCAATGCCAAAATAAACAAAACCTGTAGGATATAATTCATCGATTCCCTTCCCAAAGACTGGAGCAATGGAATACCGGATGGTCGAAAATATGAAAGATTCAACTCCAACTTTTATGACGGAAGAATCGGCATCCACCACGCCATTCCAAGTATTGGAAGACGCGGTTAAAATGCACGGAAGTTTTTCTATTTACCGCTTGCACCACCCACCCCGTGTGGGTATCTTCCGAATCCTCTTTTTAACCCTCCTGCTCGGGTGGTGAAATTGGTAGACACGCAAGGTTGAGGGCCTTGTGGCCGTTAAGGCTGTGAGGGTTCGAATCCCTCCTCGAGCACCATTTCTGTCTGGCTCTCCCCCAAAGACGGGGCAAGGGAAAAGTTTCATTAACCACACATTACGACAGTAGTGCTTAAATTCCGCATATTTATCTTTTTGCTGAGCAGCCTGTTCGGGCTATATTCCACTGTTAGTGAATCGTACAAGCATAACGGATGATGGTGCGATTGACTTTTGCTCCCCAGGCAGGCGATCTGGCATAAACGTGCCGGGTCGGAAACGAACCGATGAAATCTACACTGGAAAATACGACACTCGAAGTCCGGTACGCGGCGTTCGTCAGCCTTCCCGTCGGCTGGGAACGCCCGGTGGAGGATTTTATCCCCGGGGCACGCTGCCGGGTGGAGTTGGATGTGATCACCAATGGTTGCTACCGTCTCGAAAGCGCAGATGGTTCGGTTCATGAAATCCACGAAGGATCCCTCTTCATGGATCGGTTGATGGATCGGAAATTCAGCTCCAACGGGAGTGACCAGCCTCTTGAGTTTATCAGCATTCGTTTTGCCGTGTACAACCGTGCCGGCCATGAAATCACGTTCCATTTCGACCAGCCTTTTCCGATTGTGTATGGCAACCCGGCGCAACGCCTTTTCATCCGGCAAACCGCGGAAACGGCGGTGCGCTTTTATCACCACAACCAGCCGTTGGCCGCGGCCCATTGCCTTTCAACCATCCTCTATCTCACGCAATTCAGCGCGCACGAGGAATCGACGCACAGCTTGGAGAAAAAAACGCATATCCGGCAAATCGCAGGGGAGATGGAAGATTATTTGGGGAACAAGCTTGTGATCGGGGAACTGGCGCAGCGGTTGGGATATTCCCGGACGTATTTCTCGAAACTGTTCAAAGAAATCATGGGCGTCAGTCCCAAGGAATATCTCTGCACCAAGCGGATTGAGCAGGCCAAAGACCTGCTGCACGGAACTGCGTTAAGTGTTGCGGAAATAGCCCGTGCCACAGGTTACGGCGACGATCTGACCTTTTTCTACCGTCATTTCAAGCAGCGCACGGGTATGTCCCCCGGTGCGTACCGCACAAAAAGCCAGTCATAATACCCTCTTAGTTCAGTTGCGATATGGGCTTGATCGCCCAACACTATGGCAAATGGTCGTCATAGTTGTTTAGCAATACATACGAACAGGAGAGGAAGGGCATGAAAAAGAAAATTATATGCACATTGATCGGTTGTGGATTGTGCCTCGCGGCGCAGGCGGCGGACATCTTCAGTAGAAATGTGGTCGGGAATGTGGAGACAGATGCGGTGTGGAATCCTGGTGCTCCGACAAGCAGCGACATCGCAGTTTGGAAGTTGTCGGGCAATGGATCCAAAGACAATGCGCTAGGTGCGGATGTGTCCTGGTTGGGAATACGAGTTGATGCTGGAATTCTCAGAAATATTACGATCAATACAACCGGTACGGGAGCCATGACCCTTGGTTCTGCCGGGATTGATATGTCGGCAGACCCGACCGATGTCACCCGAAATCTGTTTACCATCAAGCCGAATGTCATTCTCGGCGCTGCACAGACATGGGATGTGTCCGAAAACGTTAATTTAAATAGAAAGCTTCAGGTTGACGGGATTATTTCCGGCACAGCAGGAAACACGCTCACCAAGTCCGGCGCAGGTGCCTTGACCCTAACTGGCGACAACACGTTCGCTGGCGGCCTGACTCTTAATGACGGCACGCTGACGCTCAGCCACTCCAATGCCCTCGGCACTGGCACCTTTACGCTCAATGGAGGCACGCTTACCAGTGCCGGTGGCAGCGCCGCAAACAACACCTACGCCAATGCGGTGGCTCTTAATGGAGATTTTTCGGCGACCGGGAATACCGGCACGACCACTCCGATCTTCACTGGCGACGTTTCTTTGGGGACTGCAGCCGGCACATCCCGTACGATCACCACCGTCGCTGCCGGTGCCGGAACCGGTCAGCTCACGTTTAAGGGCGTTATCAGCGACGGCACCACCGCCAACAAAATCGTCAAGAAGGGTTCAGGGGGGCTGCTTTTGCAGGGTGCGAATCTTTTCACCGGCGGGGTCGATCTGGATGAAGGTACGCTTTATGTGAATACCGGCAGTGCGCTGGGTACCGGCACGCTGAGCATCAGTAACGGAACACTCATCTCTGTTTCGGGCGTCTCAGCCCGGAGTCTGGGGAATCAGGTTGCTGTGAAAGGCGACTTCACATTAGGCGGTACAGGTAAAGCCAAGCTGACCCTGTCGGGGGATATGGATCTTGGAGGAAGCACCCGCACGATCACGATCGGCAACGCACTCGGAGACATCATTTCCGGCAATGTTTCCAATGGCGGCGTGGTCAAGGATGGAGAGGGGATGCTGACGTTGTCCGGCGCGAACACCTATGCCGGCGGCACCACCGTTTTGCTGGGTGCGTTGCTCGGCGGATCGGACAATGCATTCGGAACCGGAGGCCTCGTCATCGGTAACGGCGCGATGCTGGTGCTGACGAACGGGGTGTCGAACGACTATATCGACGATCTGGCCACGCTGGCTCTGGACGGTTCGGCCTCCCTGTCGCTCGACTTTACCGGCACGGCGGACACGGTTGGTGGAATTTCGCTGGACGGCGGCACAACGTGGCTCACGGCGGGCACCTACGATGCCGCGGCACTGAGCGTTCTTGGAACCGGAACGTATGCCGGCACCGGCATGCTGACCGTGATTCCGGAACCGGCCACGCTGGGATTGGTAGTCGTGTTGGGTGGCGGCCTCATGTGGGTTCGGCGCGTATTCATGGTGTAATAAAGTTGCCCACGCACCAACGGTGGATGGGCATTTGGAAAAAGGAAAAAGGGAGAAGAGGAAGATGAAAAAGAAAATCATATGCACATTGATCGGTTGCGGGTTGTGCCTCGCGGCGCAGGCGGCGGACATATTCACCAGAAATGTTATTGGGGACTTGTCAACCACCAATGTTTGGAACCCCAACATTGTTCCGACAAGCACCGATGTCGCAGTTTGGGCCAATTCGAATGGCAACGGCTCCAGAACCAACGCCTTGGGTGCCGATGTTTCCTGGCAGGGCATTCGGGTTGCTGACAACATAAGCAGGGACATTATAATGAATACCACTGGGGTGGGAACGCTGACGCTGGGAGCCTCTGGCATCGACATGTCGGCCGTTCCAGTGAATTCAGCCAACAACCTGTTCACCATCAAACCGGATGTCATTCTCGGTGCCGCACAGACATGGGATGTGGCGGAAACAACCACCTTCGATAGGGTGTTGACAATTGACGGCAGCATTTCCGGTGGGGGCGGCAGCACGCTCACCAAGTCCGGGGCTGGCAGGCTCAACTTGGCTGGCACAAACAATACGTTCATCGGCGGGCTGGTCGTCAAGGAAGGCGTTGTGGCGTTCGGCAACTCGGTGGTTGCCACCGGCGTTTCCACGGCGGCCGGCACCGGGGCAATTACGCTGGGTGATGCAGCGGGCGGCGACGCCTCTTTGACGTTGGGTTCGTATACCCTTGACAACGCCATCAATCTGGCCACAGGCGCTGCGGGAAATCTAAAGATCGGTACGAGTGGCGTAACCCGGGCTCCTAAGTATGCCGGTGCGATTGCGTTGAATGGCAATAACTTAACGATTGAGCATAGAAGTGGCCAAAATATACAAGTGCTGGGCGGCATCACCGGTGCGGGTAATTTGATCCTCACCAATGGTCTTGCGGGCGGTATCAAGTTGATTGGAGGCAGCATCAACAACACCGGATCCATCCTGATGTCGGGCAACGGATCAACCATGACGACGAATTCGGCAACTGCGGTTATCGGTGCCAATGTAACGACCATTACGGTGGGGGATCAGGTAACTTTTATTCTTTCCGCAACGAATGCCTATACTGGCGGAAGCACCGTGCAGACCGGAGGAGTGTTGATCGGGGAAGCGGACGGCGCCTTCGGAGCCGGAGCTGTTACCGTGGCGGACGGTGCATCCCTTGTTCTTACCAACGGCGTCTCGAGCGACTACATTGACGATGCTGCCAATTTGGTGCTCGGTGCCAGTGCCACGTTGAATCTGGACTTTACCGGAACCGATGCCGTTGGCGGTATTTCCCTGGATGGAGGCGCTACGTTCCTTTCAAATGGAACGTACAGTGCTGTCGACCTTGGTGGTTTTGGTGCTGGAACATACACCGGCACCGGCAGCCTTGCCGTTGGCGGCCTGTCGGGATACACGACATGGGCTGGCGGCTGGGGAGTCAGTCTCGGTGCCGCAACCGACGACTATGACAACGATGGCCTGCTTAATATCTACGAATACGGCCTCGGTGGCGACCCGACCAATGCCGCCAGCCAGGGACATTCCCCGGGATTCCGCATCGAGAACCTAGGAGGTACCAACTACTTCGGATATGTCTATG
>JAIPJC010000063.1 GCA_021734345.1 Kiritimatiellales bacterium
CCTGCTCCAATCCTTGGCAAACGTGATCGACCTCGAACGCATCGCCCACCACCGCGGTTCTTCATTTGGTCGCTTCACCACGCCCCAGCCCAGCCAGATCGACTTTGAAAACAACCTCGCCTGGGCGCTGGTCCAACATGCGGTCAAAGGCTTCCGGCACGTGGTTCTCGAAGACGAAGGCGGCAATATTGGCGAACGCCGCCTGCCCCGTCCGCTGGTCGAATACTATCAAAATTCCCCGCTGGTGATTCTCGAGCGCCCCCTCGCAGAACGCGTACAGGTCACCTTCGATGAATATGTCACCACCGCGCAGATCGAATACCGAGCGGAGTATGGCGACGAGTCGGGAATTCAGCATTGGCTGGCCGATATGGACAACAACATCGACCGCATCCAGAAAAGACTGGGCGGACTGCGTTGCCGGGAAATTAAGAAGTTCCTTCACGCCGCCCACGAGAGCGGCGATCCGGAGCGGCACAAGGTGTGGATCGAGCCGCTCCTGCGCAACTACTACGATCCGATGTACGACTACCAGATCGGCAAAAGAAGCCAACAGGTTGTCCTCAGAGGCAATGCGTCCGAGGTGTTGGAATATCTCCAACACCTCCGGTAGAAGCAGGCGGTTATCCTTCCAGCGAAATCAGCATCGGCTCTTTGATCCCCTTGCGAATCTGGCTCATCTTTTCTACACGAAACGCAACGGTTCGCCCGGTCTGCGCTTGGCTCCGCCGCCCTTTCCGATAATGTCCTCGTCGTTGGGTTGCGCAAGCATTTCAATAAATGGTATTTCCCTGTGAATCCTTCTTTTTTTACGGTGCAGGAACGCCCGACCCAACCGGGTAGTCACTAGGACTTGGAGCATAGACAAATGAATAGAATCATATGCATCCTAGCCGCGTTTATCTACATCGCGCTGGGCTCGCTTGCCGGAGAGGAGAAACTCGCCCGCATCAAATACAACAATCCGGGCCTTGTGGTTGATTTGGCGGTTGGCCTTTGGGCATGGCCGCTTCCAATGGATTTTGATAAAGATGGCGATTACGACCTCGTCGTGGTTTGCCCGGACAATCCCTACAATGGAACCTGGTTTTTCGAAAACAAGCAGGGGGATGAAAAGATGCCGGTATTCGAGCCAGCGGTGTGGATCAGCAAAGGAACCAACAACGTCCAGGTGTCCTATGTCGATGGCCAGCCACATGTGCTTTCGCCAAGCCGGGCGTATACGGAGTTTTGCGAGAAAGGCCTCGATCCCTTCGTCGATCTGCCAGTTGAGACGAACGATATCTACGTTGCGGAGGGGAAAGTCCGGGCAAAGCAATGGAAGCTGGCGGACTATGACGGCGATGGAGTCCAGGATCTTGTCGTCGGCTATGGCGACTGGGGCGACTATGGCTGGGACGACGCCTTTGATGGCGCGGGTGCCTGGACCAATGGCCCCTTGCACGGGTATGTCGTTTGGCTGCGCAACCAAGGTTCCAACACGGACCCGGACTACGGGACGCCGCAATCCGTAATGGCCGGTGACCGCAAAGTGGACGTCTATGGATGGCCATCGCCCAACTTTGCCGACTTCGATGGCGACGGAGATCTGGATCTACTGTGCGGGGAATTCCGGGACACCTTCACCTACTTCGAGAATACCGGCTCCTGCACGGAGCCGCGCTACGCGGCGGGTCGAAAGTTAAAGCTTGGAAACGCGTTGCTGACCATGGATCTCCAAATGATCATCCCTGTCGCATTTGACTGGGACAAGGATGGGGACATGGACTTGATCTGCGGCCAGGAAGATGGCCGGGTTGCTTTCATTGAAAACACAGGAAAAATGAATGGAGATGTGCCGGTGTTCAAGAGCCCCGTCTATTTCCAGCAAAAGGCGGACAACGTCAAGTTCGGGGCCTTGGCCACTCCTTTCGGCGTGGATTGGGACGGCGATGGCGACGACGACATCATCTGCGGGAACACCGCCGGATATATCGGCTTCATCGAAAACCTCGGCGGCGGAGCGAATCCAAAATGGGCAGCCCCCAAGCAGCTCGAAGCCGGAGGGAAAACCATTCGCATCATGGCCGGATCGAACGGCAGCATCCAAGGTCCTGCGGAAGCGAAATGGGGATACACCACGCAAACGGTGGCGGACTGGGACCACAACGGATTGCCGGACATCATTGTTAATTCCATCTGGGGCAAGGTGGTCTGGTACCGCAACACAGGAAGCCCCGGCCACCCATATCTGGAGGCGGCTCGCCCAATTACCGTCGAGTGGGAGGGAAAACCGCCAAAACCCAAGTGGAACTGGTGGAATCCGTTCGGGAAGAATTTGGTCACCCAGTGGCGCACCACTCCGATGGCGATCGACTGGAACAAGGATGGATTGATCGATCTCGTCATGCTGGATCATAAAGGCTACCTAGCTTTTTTCGAGCGTGCAAAACGTGGAGACGCGTTGGTGCTTCTTCCGGGGAAGCGCATCTTCGTCGATGAAGAAGGAAACCTTTTCCAGCCAAACGCCAAGCGCGCGGGGAAGAGCGGCCGCCGCAAGCTGCAGGTCGTGGATTGGGACGGCGATGGGCGCCTCGATGTACTTTTCGATGGTGTAAACGCCGACTTCTACCGCAACATGGACAACCCCGACGGCAAAGTGGTACTCCAGAACATGGGAGCCCTGGATGAGCGCAAGATTTCAGGCCACACCTCTAGCCCGACGGTGGTCGATTGGGATAAAAACGGCATTCCAGACCTGCTGGTTGGGGCGGAGGACGGACATTTGTATTTCATGGAAAATCCAAGGTCTGGGAAATAATGGGAAACTCGTTTCATCTTTTGGATTGGATCATTCTCATCGGCTATTTCGTAGGCACGACGGGATTCGGGTTTTATTTCTACAGCCGGACACGCAGCGTTGAAGGGTTCACCGCGGGCAACCGTTCCATTCCGGGGTGGGTGTGCGGATTGTCCATTTTCGCCACCTTCCTAAGCAGCATTAGCTATCTGGCCAATGCAGGAAAAAGTTTTGTGGCGGACTGGAACCCCTTTGTGTTTTCGCTGACCGTTCCGATGGCAACCTGGGTGGCGGTGAAATATTTCCTGCCCTACTATCGCAAAAGCAAGCATGTGTCGGCCTATGCAGCGCTGGAGGATCGCTTCGGGCTCTGGGCGCGGATATATGCCAGCTTTTTCTATATGCTGACGCAGCTGGCGCGCATGGCGGTGGTGATGTACCTGGTGGCGTTGCCGCTGCAGGTGATTTTTGGCTGGAACATCCATCTGATCATGGCGGTCGTTGGCATCAGCGTAACGGTCTATTCGCTGGTCGGCGGAGTCGTCGCGGTGATCTGGACCGATGCCATCCAGGCGTTGGTGCTGATGGGTGGCGCCGTCGTGGTTTTGGTGGTGATGTTGCTGAAGATGCCGGGTGGCGCCGGCCACGTTTTCGAAGTAGCGGCCAACCATGGGAAGTTTTCTTTGGGTAGCTTCACCCCTGATATGGCAGAGAAGACCTTCTGGACATTGCTCCTCTTTGGACTTGCGGAAAACCTGCGCAACTTCGGGATTGATCAAAGCTATATCCAGCGCTACATCGCCTCGAAATCGGACAAGGAAGCCAAACAGGGCCTCTGGCTGGCAGGATTGCTGTATGTTCCCATAAGCGCCGTCTTTTTCTTCATTGGCACTTCGCTATTCGCGTTTTTCCATGCGGATACGGTGGTGGATATCGAAACCCGCCAAACTGCGGCGCTGGTGGCCCAAGGCATGCCGGAAGCGGATGCTCACCGCCAGGCGGCGGATCTTGTGGTAGCTGACGGAATATGGGATTCGCCTGGGCTTAGGGACCTGAACGAAGTGCGCCATGTGGTCGCCCGCCAGCAGTTGCTACAGGCCGGCCGGAACGAATCGGATCCCGGATTTGCGGTTGAGCAGGAGGCGGTGGCCCGCTCGAAGGGACTCGGCGATCTTGGCGACCGGGTATTTCCGTACTTCATTTCCACCTACCTGCCACCGGGGCTGACTGGCCTGCTGATTGCGGCGGTTTTCGCTGCGGGTATGAGTACGATTTCGACCAGTCTCAACTCGTCGGCCACGCTGACCCTGACCGACTATTACAAGCGGCTGGTCAATCCTAACGCGAGCGGCAAGCAGGAGATGGCCGTGCTGTATTCAGCCACGATCAGTTGGGGGTTGCTCGGTACGGGGCTAGCGTTCCTGCTGGTACAGGTCACGGAGAGTGCGCTGGATATGTGGTGGATGCTTTCGGGAATCTTCAGCGGCGGAATGGTTGGGCTCTTCCTGCTCGGACTGATCAGCCGCAAAACACGAAATCCAGCGGCCATGGCTTCGGTGTTGATCGGCCTGCTGGTCATTCTATGGATGTCGCTACCCAAGGTGGCGGATATGTTGATGAATGCCCGTCCCGACTCCGCCCTCCATCGTTGCGGGGCAACCTTGCAAAACCTCTGTTCCGGTGGGCTGGCCAGCCACTTCCATGCCTTGCTGATTCCAGTGATTGGAACACTTGTTATCCTGGTTGTGGGCATTTCGCTCACGGGACTTCTTAACTTAAGGAAAAAATTATGACGGAACAAATGCTGCTCAAGGGGATTGTCCCTCCGCTCATCACCCCACTCAAGGATCGCGACACACTGGACGTCGAGGGTCTGGAAAGGCTGATTGAGCATATGATTGGGGGCGGCATTCATGGCCTTTTTGCACTAGGCACCACCGGGGAGGGGCCGAGCCTCGGCTACCGCTTGCGCGCCGAGGTGATCCATCAAGTCTGCCGGCAGGTCAACGGGCGCATCCCGGTGGTGGTTGGAATCACGGACACGGCGTTTGTCGAGTCGGTGAAGCTCTCCCGGATCGCGGCGGAGGCCGGTGCCGACGGAGTGGTGCTTTCAACGCCCTACTACTTTCCGGCTGGCCAGACCGAGCTTGCGGAATATGTCCGCAAGCTAGTTCCGGAACTGGCTCTTCCAGTGATGCTCTACAACATGCCCTCGCTCACCAAGGTGTGGTTCGAGATCGAGACACTGCACCGCCTCGCCGGGCTGGAACGCGTGGTCGGGGTCAAGGACAGCAGCGGCGATATGGATTATTATTCCAAACTTTGCAATCTCCAATCCGAGCGCCCCGACTGGAGCTTTCTCATCGGTCCCGAGGAAAAGTTGATTGCTTCCATTTTGATGGGCGGGCACGGCGGCGTGAATGGCGGAGCCAACGTCTTGCCGCACTTGTTCGTGGAAGCCTATGAGGCAGCGGTGGCTGGGGATGCCGCACGCTGCGAGATGCTACAGCAAAGAATAGAGGCGTTCGGCGAAATCTACCGCATCGGAAAATATCCCTCGCGCTTCATCAAGGCGACCAAATGCGCTGCTTCGATTCTTGGCCTTTGCGATGACTTCATGGCGGAGCCGTTCAACCGCTTCTATCCGCAAGATCGTGAAAAAGTAAAAATCATCTTTGAGAAACTCGGAATTATATCGTGCAGCAAAACCCGCAGTCCCGGACTTTGCGACTAAATCGCCGCAACACCAACCGATAATGCCGATCCGCTAACCCTCCAGCGAGATCAGCATCGGCTCTTCGATCGCCTCGACGATCCAGCGCAGGAAACGCGCGCCGTCGGCACCGTCGATGATGCGATGGTCGTAGGAGAGCGAGAGCGGCATCCGCAGACGCGGCGCGCACATCTCGTTCTTGCCAATGCACGGATCCATGATCGCGCGGCCAACGCCAAGGATCGCCACTTCCGGCGAGTTGACGATGGGCGTGAAGAACGATCCGCCGATGCCGCCGAGGTTGGTGATGGTGAAGGTGCCGCCCTGCATGTCGGCCAAACCGATCTGTCCGGCGCGCGCCTTCTTGGCGATTTCGCCGAGAGCCACTGCGATATCGACCATGTTCTTCTGGTCGGCGTCGCGGATGACGGGAACCATCAGGCCTTTTTCGGTATCGACCGCAATACCGATATTGTAGAACTCCTTATAGGTGATCTCGGCCTTTTCCGGATCGATGCTGCAATTGAACTTGGGGAACACCTTCAACGCGGAGGCAACCACCTTCATCAGGATCGCGGTTACGGTCAACTTGGCCCCCACCGCCTCGGCCTTGGGAGCAAAGCGCTTGCGCAGCTCTTCAAGCTTGGTGATGTCGGCCATGTCGTGCTGGGTGACGTGCGGGATGGTCGTCCAGCAATGCGTCATGTGCGCCATGGTGGCCTTGCGGATCTGGCTCATCTTTTCAACATGCACCGCACCCGCCACGCCGGGCTTGCGCTTTACGCCGCCCGCCATGCTTTGCTTCGCATAGTTTTTTACATCTTCCATGCTGATGCGTCCGCCGGGTGCTGCCGGGACGACTTCGTGGATATCCACGCCAAGTTCGCGCGCCAAGCGGCGAACATTCGGCGCGGCGGATACCGCCTTTTCAGCCGGTGCAGGCGCTTTTTCAACCACAGGAGCAGGCTCGGCCTTGGGAGTGGGAGCGGGTGCGGGAGCTTTTTCAACCGCAGGGGCAGGCTTTGCCTTCTCCGGGGCGGCGGGTTTTTTCGGAGCCGGAGCCGGAGTGGCCGCGCCGCCTTCGATGGTGAAGGCCAGCTGGCCGACCTTCACCGTATCGCCTTGGGCGACGTGCACCGCCGCGATGGTTCCGGCGGCGGGAGACGGAATCTCCATGCTGGCCTTGCCGGCCTCGATTTCGAGGAGCGACTGGCCTTCGGCGACGGTGTCGCCCACGGCAACGAGTACGCTGACGACGTCGCCGGATTCGATGTTTTCTCCAAGCTCTGGAAGTTTGAATTCAATGGCCATGACTACTCTCCTACCGGATTGGGTTTGGTGGAATCGATGCCCAGCTCCTTGCGGGCCGTTTCCAATTTCTTTTTGTCATATCCGCCTTTGGCGGCCAGCGACGAAAGCACCGACCAGGCAATGGCGTTGAAGTCGACTTCGAAGTGCTTGCGCAGCGCGCGGCGGCCGTCGCTGCGGCCGAAGCCGTCGGTTCCCAGCGAGACGAGCCCGCCCGGCACCCACTTCGCCAACGCGGCGGGCATCAGCTTCATGTAGTCCGACGCGGCGATCACCGGGCCGGTTTCGTTTTCGAGGCACTGGGTGATGTAGGGCTTGGCGGCGGCGTTGAGGTTGCGGACGTTTTCGCGTTCGGCATCCTGCGCGTCGTTGATGAGGTTCTTGTAGCTGGTGACGGACCACACGTTGGTTTCGACGCCATACTTTTCCTTGAGCAGTTCGGCCGCCTTGACCGCCTGGGTCATGATCGAGCCGCTGCCGAGAATCTGCGCCTGCGCCTTTGCCGAGGATTGGAACTTGTACATCCCCTTGAGGATACCATCCTCCACGCCGGCAGGCATGGGCGGTTGCTGGTAGTTTTCGTTCATCAGGGTGATGTAGTAGAAGACCTGTTCGTTCTCGATGTACATGCGGCGGATGCCGTCCTTGATGATCGCGGCGAGTTCGAAGGCATAGGCCGGATCGTAGGCGACCATGTTCGGGATGGTCAGCGCCATGACGTGGCTGTGTCCGTCCTGATGCTGGAGCCCTTCGCCGGCGAGCGTGGTGCGGCCGGCGGTGGCGCCCATCAGGAAGCCCTTGCAACGCGAGTCGCCGGCAAGCCAGGCGAGGTCGGCGATGCGCTGGAAGCCGAACATCGAATAGTAGGTGTAGAACGGGATGGTGTTGATGCCGTGGTTGGCATAAGCCGTACCCGCCGCGAGGAACGACGAAAACGCACCGGCTTCGGTGATGCCCTCTTCGAGCATCTGGCCGTCCTTGGCCTCCTTGTAGAAGAGCAGGTTGTCGGAGTCGACCGGGTCGTAGAGCTGGCCGGAGTGGGCATAGATGCCGACCTGGCGGAAGAGCGCGTCCATGCCGAAGGTGCGGGCTTCGTCGGGTACGATCGGAACGACCAGCTTGCCGATATTCTTGTCCGACAACATTTTGCTGAGCACGCGGACGAAGACCATCGTGGTGGAGACTTCGCGGTCGGAACCGCCGTTGAACTCCTCGAAGATCTTGTCGGAAGGCATGCCGACCGGCGTGTATCCGGTCCGGCGTGTCGGCACAAAGCCGCCGAGCTTGGCGCGTTGTTCGAGCAGGTATTTCATTTCCGGACTGTCTTCCGGCGGACGGTAGAAGGGCACGCTGTCGATCTCCTCGTCGGAAATCGGAATGCCGAAGCGGCTGCGGAATTCGCGCAGGGAATCCTCGCCGAGCTTCTTTTGCGAGTGGGTGATGTTCTGCCCTTCCCCGGCGCGACCCATGCCGTAGCCCTTGATGGTCTTGGCGAGGATGACGGTCGGGCGGCCCTTGGTTTCGGAGGCCTGCTTGTAGGCGGCGTAGATCTTGGCCGGGTCGTGGCCGCCGCGGCGCAGCCGCTTGATTTCCGTGTCGGACAGGTGTTCGACCAGCTTGAGCAGGCGCGGGTCGGTGCCGAAAAAGTGCTCGCGGACATAGGCGGCGTCTTCAACGGTGTATTTCTGGTATTGGCCGTCGACCACTTCGCCCATGCGCTTGACGAGGACTCCATCCTCGTCCTTTTCGAGCAGCGGATCCCAGCTGTCGCCCCATATGACCTTGATGACGTTCCAGCCGGCGCCACGGAAGGAGGCTTCCAGTTCCTGGATAATCTTGCCGTTGCCGCGCACCGGGCCGTCGAGGCGCTGGAGGTTGCAATTGACCACGAAGGTGAGGTTGTCGAGTTTTTCGCGCGATGCCAGCGTGATGGCGCCGAGCGTTTCCGGTTCGTCGGTTTCGCCGTCGCCGAGGAAGGCCCAAACGCGCTGGTTGGTGGGTTCGCGAAGGCCGCGGTCTTCGAGATATTTGATGAAGCGCGCGTGGTAGATGGCGGTGATCGGCCCGAGGCCCATGGATACGGTCGGGAATTGCCAGAAGTCGGGCATCAACCACGGATGCGGATAGGAGGAGAGGCCGGGCGTGTCGTGCAGCTCATGCCGGAAGTTGGTCAGATGCTCCGCGGAAAGGCGACCTTCGAGAAAGGCGCGGGCATAGACGCCGGGCGACGAGTGGCCCTGGAAGTAGACAAGGTCGCCAGGGAAATCGTCCGTACGTCCGCGGAAGAAATGGGTGAACCCGACTTCATACATGGTGGCAATCGACTGGTAGCTCGAAATATGGCCGCCAATGCCGTCTTCGTTGCGGTTGGCGCGCACCACCATGGCCATGGCGTTCCAGCGGATCAGGCTCTTGATGCGGCGCTCCATTTCGCGGTCGCCCGGATAGGCGGGCTGGTCTTCGAGCGGGATCGTATTGATGTAGGGGGTGTTGGCCGAAAACGGCAGACGGACGCCTTTGCGGTGGGCGCTCACTTGAAGGTCGTGCAGGATATCCTTTACGCGGTCGGCGCCGTGTGTTTCCAGAAGTTCATCGAGCGCGTCCAGCCAGTCCTGCTTTTCAAAATCAAACTTTTCCGTATCCATTGCTTTCTCCGTTATAAAGGGTGCGCACAGACTAAATATGACCTAACCGGTACACAATAAAAAAAGAGCAAAAACATGCTCGGAAGTATCATGTTTTCAGTATTTAGATCGAAATCCCGGATTTTTGAACGGCACCACGAACCGCAGACGGCCCGTTTATCCCCTAATCTTGCTTTTTTCCAACCCGCGGATGTGCTTTAACAAGCAACTATTATAAAAGCAGGGAATTTTCATGAAACGAATCGGAGCACATGTAAGCGCAAGCGGCGGAGTGGAAAATGCACCGCTGAACGCGGCGGAGATCGGGGCGACCGCCTTTGCGCTGTTTACCAAGAACCAGCGGCAATGGGATGCGAAGCCGTTGACGGACGAGAGCATCGCCGCCTTTAAAGCCAACTGTTCGGAAAAGGGCTTTGCCCCGGAACACATCCTCCCCCACGACAGCTACCTGATCAACCTCGGCCATCCGGAGCCGGAGGCGCTGGCCAAGTCCCGCGCAGCGTTCCTCGACGAAATGCAACGATGCGAACAACTCGGCCTGCAATGGCTCAATTTCCATCCCGGCAGCCACCTCAAGCAGGTTTCCGAAGGCGAATGCCTCGCCACCATCGCGGAATCGATCAACCGGGCATTGGATCAGACGCAAGGCGTCACCGCCGTGATCGAAAACACCGCGGGCCAGGGTTCCAACCTTGGTTTCCGCTTCGAGCATCTGGCGGAAATCATCGCGCAGGTCGACGATAAGAGCCGTGTCGGGGTGTGCCTCGATACCTGCCACAGCTTCGCGGCGGGCTACGACTTGACCACCGCCGCCTCGTGCGCCGCCGTTTTTGCCGAATTTGGCAACATCGTGGGATTCAACTACCTGCGCGGCATGCACCTCAACGATTCGAAGAAGGGCCTCGGCAGCCGGGTTGACCGCCACCATAGCCTTGGAAAAGGTGAACTTGGGCTGGAGGTTTTCCGCTATATCATGAATGATCCCCGCTTTGACGATATTCCGATGATCCTCGAAACCATCGACGAGACCATCTGGGCGGAAGAGATAAAGCTGCTCCGCAGTTTTATCTCAGATGAATCGGGGAGTGGGCGATAGGGGGAGCGGGAGAAATAGACCATGGGAGAAAGAATCCAAAGCCATCGCGAATTGAATGTGTATCAGAATGCCCGCGCGTCCGCGATGGAGATCTTCGAGCTGTCGAAATCGTTCCCTTCCGAGGAAAAATTTTCCCTGACAGACCAAGGCCGAAGATCATCTCGCTCTGTTTGCGCCAACATCTCGGAAGCGTGGAGAAAGCGGCGCTACAAGGCAGCATTCATTGCCAAGCTCTCCGATGCGGAAACAGAAGCCTGCGATACGCAAGTATGGTTGGAATTCGCCAACCTCTGCGGCTACATCACTGAACCAACCTTTAACCGGTTGGACGAAGAGTATAACCGAATTTTAGGACAACTGGTTCGAATGATCGAAGGAGCCGACGATTGGCTTATAAAGCAGACACCCCCTCACCCCATCCCCCACTCGCCCACTCACCATGGATAAAGAACCAAACATAGCCATCCTCGAAAATGTCAGGATCGTCCTAGTGGAACCAATCTTCGGAGGGAATATTGGATCGGTCTGCCGCGCCATGAACAACAACGATGTTACCGATCTGGCGATCGTCAACCCGCGGCCAGAAACGGACTGGGACGACGCGCGCAAACTTTCGTGCAACGCCCAGGCGCAACTCGACGCCCGCAAGGAATTCCACACCTTGGCAGAAGCCGTGGCGGACTGCACCGTGGTGGCCGGCACTTCGGCGCGGACTGGATTCTACCGCGACACCGCCTACTCCCCGCGCGAGTTCGCCCCCATCGCGATGGAAAGCGCACAGGATCATAAAATCGCACTGGTCTTCGGCCGCGAGGATAAAGGGCTGGCCAACGAAGAGCTGGCGCTCTGCACCCACATCATCCAGATTCCCTCCAGCAAACGCTATACCTCGCTCAACCTGTCGCATGCCGTCATGGTCTGCTGCTACGAACTTTTTACCGCTGCGGGTCATTTCCAACCTGCGGAAGAAAAGGCCGAAGAAGCCTCGTCCGAGCTGCGTGAGCGCATGTTCGACGCTTGGCGCGAAATGATGATCAAGACCGAATTCACCCACGACCAGAAACTCGAGCATATGATGATGGGCCTGCGCCGGATCTTCACGCGCGGCAAACTAACCATACCAGACGTCAAGATCCTGATGGGGCTCGCCAGGCAATCCATCTGGGTCTCCAACCAATGGAAGAAACAACTGAAAGACTCCCCATGATTGATTTTACCGCCAAACTCCACATCACCAAAGCCGAAATCAACGAACTGCCCATGAAGCAGTACGAGGGGCCGATCATTCTCTGCCGCACGCCGGACGAAGCGGAAAAAGCCGCGAAAAAACTCAAAAAGGAAACCCTGCTCGGCTTCGATACGGAAACGCGCCCGGCCTTCCGCAAGGGCGAGAGCTACGACCCCTCCCTGCTCCAGCTCGCCACCGAAAACGAAGTCTATCTCTTCCAGATCCAAATGACCGGCCTGACCAAGGGACTGACCGCCATTCTGTCCGACCCAAACATCGTCAAGGCCGGCGTGGCGATCGACCGCGATGTCAACGAGCTACAGGCAATCTCGCCCTTCAAGCCCGGTGGTTTTGTCGAACTGGCAACCTATGCCAAGAAAGCCCGGATCAAGAACCTCGGACTGCGCGGCCTGACCGCCATCCTGTTCGGATTGCGCATCTCCAAAAAAGAGCAAGTCTCCAACTGGGCGCGCAAAGACCTGACTGCCTCTCAGCAAACCTACGCCGCCACCGACGCCTGGCTCGGCCGAAAAATCTACCTTCAGTTCAAGGAAGCCGGCGTGATCGGGTAATCCAGAACCCATGAGCCAGAAAAAGAAAATTGCGTTCATCCACCGCTACGGGCTCGAAGGATGGGTCTGCTGCGGCGGACACGCCGTCCCCTGCATTATTGAAACGCTTTCCAACGATGCGGAAGTCCATTTCTACGGTCCCGGCAGCACCGAGACCGAAAACCTTGCACTCCGTGAAAAAGTCGTACTGCACAAACTCCCCTACACATGGGATCGCGCCTGCCCGACAGACAAAGTCACCAAAACCCTGCTGTGGTACTTCTGGCTTCCCATCATTGGAATCCGTTGCCGGATGAATGGCACCAAGCTCATTTGGAACGACGAAACCGTCCCCTTCACCGCCCCTATCCTCAAACTGTTCTTCGGCAAAAACGTAGCTATCACCGTGATGGACTTCTTCGCCCGCATCTACACCGAAAAACATCCCCGCCTGCGTTGGCTCAGCGGCCTGGTGGAGCGTCTCGACTTTGCCGCGTGGCGGAAGCTTCTCGTGATCTTTACCCATGTCGAATACGCAAAGAGCTTTCTCATCCGGCACGGCGTTCCTGCCGACCATATCCACGTGGTGCCGAATCCCTGCAACCACGACATCTTCCATCCCGTTGATGAAGCAACACGCAAGGCAACGCGCGATTCGTTCGGATTCACCGACGCGGATATCGTGCTGAGCCATCACGGTATCCTCCACCCCAACAAAGGCAACGACTGGATCCTGCATCGCATTGCCGAATTGGAAGAGGAACTGCCCAACCTGAAATACCTGCTCATCGGCAACGGCCCCGAAATGGAACCCCTCAACCGCCTCGCCCTGAAACTCGGCATTGCCGATCGTGTTGTTTTCACCGGATGGCTACCCTCCGAAAAGGAGATGAACGAGGCAATCGCCTCCGCCGACATCGGGCTCGTCATGCGCATCGGACAGGAGACCGACCACTTCCACATGACCGACACCCTCAACCACGAAATGGCCTGCGGCAAACCCATCCTCGCCGTCCACCTGCACGGCATCGCCGAATTCATCCAAGACGGCGAAAACGGGTTCCTGTTTTCACCCACCCAACCCAACGAGTTCCGGGCAAAGGCGCTCCGTTTGGCCGACACCCCGCAGCTCCGGGCCAAGTTTGGCGGCATCGTACTGGAGCTCAGCCGCGCCAAAAGCTCCATCGAGCAATGTGCAGCCACAATCGCGGGAACCCTCTCCAACCCATGGGAACATGCATGACCACCACGTTGAAAACCCCCGTTGCCTTCATCATCTTCAACCGCCCGAAATGCACGCGACGGGTGTTCAATCGCATCCGCGAAGCCCGCCCTGAAAAGCTATACCTCATCGCCGACGCCCCCCGCGCCCACAAAACCGGCGAAGCTGCAACGTGCGCCGAAACCCGTCGCCTCGTCGAGGAAATGATCGACTGGCCGTGCGAGGTGCATAAGAACTATGCGACCGAAAACATGGGTTGCGGCAAACGAATCCCTAGTGGACTCGACTGGGTTTTCGACCGCGAAGAAGAGGCCATCATCATGGAAGACGACATTCTGGCCGACCGCTCCTTTTTCCATTTTTGCACTTCAATGCTGGAACGCTACCGGGATGACGAAACCATCATGCAGATCGGGGGCTACAATCGTTTCAACTACAAGCCCGCGAGCTGCAGCTACTTCTACTCCCGATTCTGCGATATCTGGGGGTGGGCCACATGGCGGAGCGAGTGGGAAAAGTTCAAAGCCATCGATCAGGCAGAGTGGGAACGGATCAAGCGGGAAAACCTGCTCGTTCCAAAATGCACTTCGGCCAAGGAAACCGAGATGAGAACCTTCGTGCTCGACGATATTTTTTCGGGAAAGCTCAGCGCGTGGGGCATGCGGTGGGAGCTGACCAAGCTCATGAACCACGGACTCGGCGTTGTTCCGTCCAAAAACCTGGTGAAAAACATTGGATTCGGCATGGATGCCAGCCATACGGTGAACCCCTTTAACCGGAATCAACTCATGCGCCTGCACCGGCTGGAGCCGCCCTATGCTCCGCCAGCAGCCAAAGCGCCCGACGCGGAATACGAAGCCCGCTTTCTGGCAGCCATGTTTCCGAACGTTCATCTGGAAAAGCTCAGAACCTTGCTACTGCGGATCCTGTTTCGGAAATAGGCTGAGATTGTACCAGTGGATTTTAGGTGTCTGCTTTTCAAGCCGGAACCCGAACTTTTCATACAGGCGTGCCGCGTTTGGGTTGGTTGCATCGACGGTCAAGGAAATCGAATCCACATGCTGTTGCCGCGCGGCATCAAGCAACGCCTGCATCATGAGGTTTCCGTAGCCCTTGCCCCGGTGCGCCTCCGCAACGCAGATGCCCAGCCAAACCTTGCCGTCCTCCGGATCCAGATGGCCATAGGCAACCGGCAAATGGTTTTCATCGTACCCGAGCAGCGTCGCCAGATGGTTCCGAATAACCGAGAGCGGGCGTTTCGAGAAATACCGGAAGGTTTCCAACGACGAACTGCAGGAAGCCAGAAAGGTTTCCAACGGTTGGAGGTTCTCCGGATCGAGTCGTTCTATTTGCATGCCGACACCACCACGTCGTTGAACTGCGCGAGGCACGATTCGATGGAATATTGCCGCTTCAAACCCTCCACGTCGATGGCGAAGCTGGAACGATCCCTTGAGAATAGTTCATTCAAACGCGCCGCCGACTGCTCCGCATCGGACACATCGATCTTGGTGCCGTTGAGTCCGTCGACCTCTTCGCTCTCGGCGCCGCCGATGATCGGCGTTCCGCACAGCATGGCCTCCTTCAACGGCCAGTTGGCCGGTTGGTTGAGGCTGGGCTGGCAGACAAAATCGACCGCGCTGTAGTAGAGCGGAAGCTGTTCCTTGGGCAGGCAGCCCAAATATTCGACATTCGCTTCCAACCCCATTTCATCGATCCGATTTTTAAAGCGGGCGATACCGTCCGGCAGATCCAGATAAACGGTCACCAGCAGCTTGATGGAAGGGTGTTCCGGTAGCAATTTTTTGATGACTTCCAACAAGGGATAGGTTCCTTTGATTCCGGTCAGGTCGGTACTATGAAACAGCAAGGGTTTGCCCGGATGCCGCTCTCGAAGCTGCGAAATTTCATCCAGCGCAGCCCGGTGGTATATTTTTGGATCGATGCCGGCATAGACGACTATGGCCGAGCGACCATAAATGGCTTCGATCTTGGGGAGATTGGTTTTGTTGACCGTCAAAATCCGATCCATCTTGGCAACGGCGGTCTTGTCGGCGCATTCAAAGAGCACCTTCATCAACCGAAAAAAAAGTTGTTGGGGCACAGTAAAGTTTTTCAGGAAGCCCGGATCGTAGAAAAACGCGAAGGGCTCGTAGCACATCTGAACCTTGGGCACATTGAAACCGGCCACGAGGACGTTCATTGGGAAAAGGCTGTTGACGACGCAATCAAAATCTCTTTCGACATAGGCCAGTTTCTTCCTTTTGCGCCTGTTTCTCAAAGGAAGCGTCAGCCAGTAAAAAGGATTGTTCGTCGAAGTCCAATCCGTCTCGTTCACCTGAACGTCCGCGTCTAGCAACCGGGTAACTACCTCGTCCGACGCCCTGTCGCAGAACACCGTGACCTCATGATTAAATTGTTGCCTCAGCCCGATCGAGTAGTCGATCACGAACCGGGTTCCACCGCTATTGGTGTGCTGCATGTTGCCATGGAACCAGGCAATTTTCATCGTTTCGTCTTCCCGCAACTCTTGATCAGATCACAGACGGTGGCAATGTCGTCATCCGTCAACATCGCATGCGTCGGCAGGTTGATGCCGGAGGCCGCCAGCGCATCGGTAATGGGCAAATGCTCGCCGCGCGCGGCCGACTCGTTGCGGAACGGCGGCAGAGAGTGGAGCGGAATGAAGAACGGCCGTGTATCGACCCCATTCTGCCGCAGGTAGTCGGCGAGCTGGTCGCGATTGCAGCCGAAGGAATCTAGATCGACCGTGATCGAAAACAGCCACGGGGCTGGTTCCGCCCAATCCGCAACGGGCTGGAAGCCGACGCCCTTTACGCCATTGAGCTGCGCCCGGTAGAGATCGAAAATGCGCTGCCGCTTGGCAATGATGGAATCCGCACGTTCGAGTTGGGCGCACAGGATTGCACAGGCCACGTTGGTCAGGCGAAAGTTGTAGCCCGTGACCGGAAAATAGTAGCGCCGATCCGGATCCATGCCCTGCCCGCGCAGCGTTCGGATGCGCAAGGCTAGGTCGGGATCGTTGACGCTGATCGCACCGCCCTCTCCGCTCGTGAAGATCTTGTTGCCATAGAACGAAAATGTTCCGATTTTGGCCAAACTCCCTGTGTGACGGCCTTTGTACTTGGCAGTGTGCGCCTCCGCCGCGTCTTCGACCACCCATAGGCCGTGAATGGCGGCGATGTGGTTGATGGCATCCATGTCGGCGGGATGGCCGTAAAGATCGACCGCAATGATTCCTTTGGTCTTGCGGGTGATGGCGCGTTCCACCAGCCCCGGATCCATGCACCAGGTTTCCGGAGAGACATCGACAAACACGGGCTCAGCCCCGACATAGCGAACGGCGTTGGCCGTGGCAATATAGGTCAGCGAAGGAACGATCACCTCATCACCGGGCCGGACGTCGAGCGCCAGAAGGGCGAGGTGCAAGGCCACGGTTCCGTTGCAGACGGAGATCGCCTGAGATGTTCCGGCCATGTCCGCAAACATGCGCTCGAACTCGTTTACATATTTCCCCGTCGAGCTGATCCACGTGCTGCGGACCGCGTCGACCACATAGGCTTCTTCGTTGCCCTGCAAATCGGGGATTGAAAGTGCTATCTGCTTATTCACATCACTCATCGCCACACCTCGAATTCATAATAACTCAGTGCCCACAATCTGCCGTTTCCGGTCAGCCAACGCCATCCTTTTCCTTCGCAAGCAACTCCCGGTCAGTGTGGGTGCGCGAATGGTGCCGCATGCGAAGTAGCGCCCACAAAGCGTAGGGGTACAAGAGATAGGATTTCAGCACCGCGCCGCGCAAGCCGGCCACCGGACTGGCGGTGAACAGGTGCAGGTGCCGCGGCAGCGAAGTGTAGAACCATCCGAGTTGCTTGGCGAGCGCCTCCAACGACGAGACGCTGTAGAACGAAATATGCTGTCCACTGTCGCGCGAGTAGTACCACCAATCCGAATCGGGAACCGTCTTGAAGTCTTCGGTCGAAAATACGATGGCTCGCGCCCCATATTGCGCAATCGCATCGCGCAGGAAGCCCAGCGGATCCTCGACATGCTCCAGCACCTCGAGTGCGCAAAGCACCGCAGCCTTTTGCTCCGGCGCTGCCTGGAAGCCTTTCGAGAGGATGTTGCCGCAATACTTATCCGACCAGCGGCAATCGAAGCCGACATCCCGCAGCAGGCGGGTCAGGATTCCATATCCTCCTGCCATGTCGACGATGGGTTCCCGCTCGCACTTCAACAGTTTGAGCACGGCTGAGATGCGCACCGCATTATGCAGGTTGCGCTCCATGATGCCTGTGTCACAATCCGCAATTGCCGCGTTATAGGCTTCTTCGAGCCAATAGGGTTCTTCGGTTTGCAGGAATGAACACGCATAGCAGCAAAAATACTGGACTTCATGCCGACCGAGGAGGGTTGCCCTGAATACGGATCTCATTTCCGCGCCGTCGATTGGACATGTTTTTTTTTCAGCCATGGTCAGAGGTTAGGTGTATGGATTTACTGGTAGTGTATTGAAGGAAAAATCCGTTCGCGTCAATTCGCGAACCAGCGCATCCGGAGGCATTTGTTTAAAGCAGACCAGTGTTACCAATCCTGGGTTCAGCAAACGAAGTGCGCAAAGGATGTTCTGGAGAAGAATGGCTAACTTGGTCGCCATGTGCCCGACCGACACCCCGACCTTGGATTTTCCAAACATCGGAAGATAGATGTCGTTAAAGGTTTTGTAGGCCACAGCGGCGTAGCCCATGGCGGCGAGTTTCTTGCCCATCTCCTTCGGGTTTATCCGGTAGATAAAGTTTCCACTCGGTTCGAAGTGGATAGTCTGGCTCTTGCCCCAAAGCAGCTTCTTCATGGGCTCCTTGATCATGTCGAGAAAACGCTTCGGCCCGTCGTAGGGTTCTATCAACACCACCGCTTCTTTTGCGACGCGCAGCATTTCATAGAACGCAATGGCCGGGCGCGGGAAATGGTGATAGGCCTCCTTGCAGAGCACGAAGTCGAACGACGCGTCGCCATAGGGAATCTGCTCGGCATTCACGGCGGCATATTTCTTGAGGTAGCCCTGCTCCGCGGCAATCTTCAGCGAACTATCTGTCAGGCTGCTGGCCAGTACATCG
>JAIPJC010000064.1 GCA_021734345.1 Kiritimatiellales bacterium
CGGATCATGCGATATTTTCATCGGAGTGAACGCACTGGACTACAGCGGCTATCCCGACTGCCGACCGGAATTCATCGCCGCCTACGAAGCGATGGCCAATCTGGCCACGGTGGCCGGCGTGCAGGGTAAAAAGCTGATGATCCACGCCCCGCTCATCCACTTGACCAAGGCCGAAATTATAAAACGCGGGCTGGACTTGGGCGTCGATTACGCTAAAACCACAAGCTGCTACGACCCTGCGCCCGATGGACGCGCCTGCGGGCACTGCGATTCGTGCCTCTTGAGGCGGAAGGGATTTAGCGAAGTTGGCATAACGGATCCGCGGAAATATGTGTAGCGTACTGCGTATTGCGTACTACGTATGGCTTGACCACAAACGGGACTGGGCTACCTTTAATACGCAATACGCAATACGCAATACGCAATAAGGAATAGTTCCCATGCCTAGAATGAAAATCTCCAAAGAGTTCAAGTTCGATTCCGCCCACTGGCTGCCCCACGTTGCGCCGGACCACAAGTGCGCGCGGATGCACGGGCATACCTATATCGTCGAAGTCCATGTGGAGGATGAGCTTGATCCAAAACTGGGATGGGTACTCGACTTCAACGATCTGCGCCGGCATGTCGAGCCGCTAATCGACCAGCTCGATCACCGCGTGTTGAATGATATTGCGGGACTTGAAAATCCAACAGCCGAGTTCTTGGCGCTGTGGCTATGGAACCAGCTCAAACCGAATCTTCCGCAACTCTCGCAAGTCGTCGTGAAGGAGAATCCGACCAACGTCTGCGTCTATTCCGGCGAGTAGTGTTTTCCGTAGAACGGGCTTCCAGCCCGTTACGCCGTCGCACCGGGATCACGGGCTGGAAGCCCGTGCCACGGTTACGCCTCGTCCGAATCGATCTTCACGCTGGACGTGATGCCGCCGCGGGCGGTGAAGGCTCCGTTGACCACCAATCGGCGCGGTTTCAGTTGCTCGGACAAGTCGGTGTAGATGCGGTTGACGATCTCTTCGTAGAACGTGCCGATTTGACGGAACGAGAAGAGGTAGAGCTTCAGCGACTTGCTTTCGACGCACAGTTCGGCGGGGATGTATTCAATCTTGATCGTCGCGAAGTCGGGTTGTCCCGTGATCGGGCAGAGCGAGGTAAATTCCGAGGTCTCGAATGTGATCCAATAGTTGCGTTGCTGGTTCGCATTTTCGAAGGTTTCCAACTTGGCTTCGTCCGGCGATGCCGGATAGCGCGTTTCGCCTTTTTTCAGCAGAGTTAGTCCGGTTAGTTTTTTCTCGTCTGTCATAATCGGGTCCAATGGTTGGGAATTCGCGGCTAATAGTATCCAGCCGGTAAAAATGGGCAAGCCCGATATTCAACGCGCTGGCGGAATGCGTGTCGAGGAATGCGTGTCGATCACTTGTCTGTTTTGCAAGATTGACCGGTAGGGATGGTTTCGGTCTACTGGACATGGTTTTGGAAGGAAAATATGGATTACAGAGAACCCAGCAATATTGGCAGCATGCGCGGCATCACCTCCTCGGTTAAATACCTACTGATCGTCAACATCGCCGTCTACCTCATCGAAGGATGGTTCCACTTTCCGCTGCGCGACATGTTTTCCCTGCAAGCCGATTGGATGAAGCAGTTGGCTTTCGGACAGCTGTTCACCTACATGTTTGTCCACGCCAACTTCAAGCACTTGTTCATGAACATGCTGACCTTGTTTTTCATTGGACCAACCGTCGAACGGACGCTTGGCTCCTATCGGTTTTTCATTTTGTACTATCTCAGCGGAATCCTTGGCGGGCTCGGCTGGTCGCTGCTGGCTCCGACCTATGCTTCCTGCCTCGGAGCCTCGGGCGCGATCATGGGGGTGCTCGGTGCATTTGGCGCCTTGTACCCCAATTCGACTTTGCTGCTATGGTTTGTTCTTCCGATCAAGACCTGGGTGCTCGTGGCCGGACTAGGGATATGGGAGCTGTTCGAGACCATCGGCCATCCCAAGATTGGCGGCATCGCCAATGCCGCGCACCTCATGGGCGGCATCGCCGGCTTCATGTACGCCTTCTCGCTCCGGCATCCGCACATCATCCAATCGTTGAAAGCCAAACTTCCATCCTTAGGTAAAGCCAATCCGAAATCCGCGCGCCAAGCCGCTGGCGGCGCAGTGCTTTCGAAGGCCGAGATCGACCACATCCTCGACAAGATTGGCAAGCAGGGCATGGGCGCGCTCACACCCCGCGAACGCGAAATGCTCAAGAACGCCACCCGCCGCTAAATATTCCAACGCAAAGTCGCCAACCTTGTGAAGCGACGCAAAATACAATCCTATGCTTCTATGGCCGGGCTTAAACTGCAATCTTTCTCAACTTCGGCCTATTGTCAGGCCCGCAAGAAACTTAAATGGCCAGAACTGATGGAGATTCTAAACACACGGCCAAGCGTCTCACCTGCCTGCCGGAACGTGGCTATCTTAATGGGAGGCGGGTCATCGTTGTCGATGGCACCGGGGTCAGCATACCCGACACACATGAAAACCAGACGGAGTGGCCTCAGTTCCGGAACCAATTCGCCGACACATTCAGCGTTTCCATCCCCTGAAATATTTCAGAGCGTGACAAAATTTTGGCATCCAATGAAGCGGAGGCCTTGTAGAGAGTTCCCCCACAAAAGGTGTGGTCTGGCAGATAAACCGCGGCGGATTGTTCGCGAAAGAATCGTGTTCATTTGCGGTTCGCGGTCGTGCGCGTCAAGGGCCGTTGCAGGGAAGCGGGGGAGGGATCGGGCGTATGGTGTTTCCGTCGATGCCGTTTCCGTTTTGCGGGGACCGGGTCGGGTTTTTTCCAGAGGTGGGTGAATTGGTAGCGGGCAAAGGCGACGATAAGCAAGGTGCCGGAGAGTCCGGCGCTCAAGCATCCGACGAGGAGCAGGGATGAATAGTCGCCGTCGCCGTCCTCGATGCGATTTTTGAGCCCGCAGGCCAGGAACCCTCCGACGAGCATGACGCATGCCGCGGCAACCAGTGCGGGATAGGCCGGGCGTTGCTTGTACATCATGGATCCCATCGGTTTTTGTTCCTCTCCGGTTTTTCAATTCCCTGCGCGGCGTTTCCCGCATCCATCGCCTATGCGGATTCGGTTTCGCGGGTGTTGCGCTCCATGGCGGAAGGAGTCCCGAAGTCCGTCTTTATTTTGCAGGACCAGTCGGGCCAGTCGTCGCCCTTGTAGCGGTTGTTTATCCAATGCAGGGGTTGCAGGTTGGCCAGATCGTCGGTCCCGCCTTCCGCCACCGGTTTGATATGGTCGATTTCCCAGCCCAGGGCGTCGGTTCTCCCATATTTGGAGCGCTGTATTAGTGTGCCGCATGTGTCTTTCCCGAATGGAGGGTACATGGGTTCCGGGGTCCTTTTCTGCCATACGGCTTCGATGGTTTCTTCATCGAATGAACCGCCGTCTCCCTTGGTTCCTGGTCTCCTGTCCATTTCTCCGTCTCCTCTCCTGGTTTGAACTTTCGGTTGACTGTTGTTTCCTTTGGCGATGGCTCCTACCATGCTCCGGGATATTCCGGAGGGTTTCCGTGTTGTGTTTCCAGCGACGCAGTGGTCGCCGGGCGGGTGTCCCTGCGCATGGCGAGGGTGGGGCGGGCGCGTCCGGGCGCGTCGCCGAAGGGATGGTGCGGCGCGACGAGTTGGATCCCGTCCTGATCAACATCATGCATGGGGGTGGCGGGTGCCTTGCTTGCATTAAGGACGATCGCGTTGAGTGTTTCATCGAACGTTTTGCCGGCGGTATAGCGTGTGATGGTTCGGGTCGTGTAGCCGGGCTTGCTGAACTCCCATGATACGGGTTCGCCAATCTGGTAGAAGAGGGTCGATGGTTGGATAAAGTTTGCCATGGCCGCTGCGAGGCCGGATGTCGCGCCGCCTGTGCTTCTGCCGCAGGGGGTCCAGTCGCCTTCCGCAATCCTGTAGCGCACCCGCACATTGGGTAGGAGCGCCCCCTTGCAGTCGGTTATGCGGAACACCCCGAGGCATTCGCAATATCCGCCGAAATGGACCTTCAAGTTGTCGGAGACGGCCTTGAACATTTTATGGATCATCATGTTTCTCCGGTATGCGTATCCCCTGGATTTGATGCCCACCAGTTTACTGGAGGGGATGGTTTCCTGTGAAGGGCGGGCCTTGTGGAGAGTTTCCCCACAAATACAGCCGCTGCGGCGGGGCCGGTGCCGCCCGTTATTTTCCAATGGTTGGAACACTTCTTCATGGCGCAACGTCTTCCTCTATGGCAGCGGCGGCGGCCCGTTCGTCCAGCTGTTGGTTCCGCCTCCACTGGTCGGCCAGTCGTTGGTTCGGATCAGGACCTGGTTGGTTCCCTGCCACCAGCATGGAACGACTTCGATGCGGTAGCTGTTGTTCCAACTCAGGTTGTGGTTGGTTTCGGCCCAGGACATCTCGACCTGCCCGTTGGTGGCTTCCCACGCGCCGCCCACCTGCACCCAGGTGTCGGCGCACAGGTTGGTGGTGCCGCTGACGAGATACGTCCGCCCGGGTTCCGTGTACCACACCAGCTCGAACGAATTCGAGCCGGTGACCGGTTCCAGCCACAGGCAGCTGTACCAGTTGGTCGGGTCGGTTCCGGCAACATATTCGCTGCGGTTGCCCATGCCGTCGCCATCGGGATCCGCGTCGGCCACCACGTTGCTGCCCGCACCGAAATAGCGCGTTTCCCACGCGTCGGCGATTTGGTTGGTGTTGTCGTCGATGGGAGTCAGAAAGAAGGTTCCAAGGTCGATCCCGTCCCCGGCCGCTGCGCCGACGACCACGTTGTTCGAGGTGAACGACTGGTAGCCGGATTTTACGATGTCCAGGTCGTAGTCGTCGAGATACAGGATGGTGTTGGTGGGGAAGTATCCATCCGGATCGCTGGTCCATTGCGCGGCGTAGCTGGCTCCCCATGGATATTCGGAATAGACGAGGTTGGCGTTCGGTCCCGTCTGGCCGACAAACTCGATGGCGGCATCTTCCAGCCGCTCCATCGTCCACGCGTCCCGCACCACGGCGGAAACCGCGATGACCGGATCGAACTGGAAGCTGACGGGAACATAGTTGGTGCTTTCCGAAATGGCCACATGGCGGGGGTTGCCATAGTCGGAGTCCGGGTCGTTAATGGCATTGGGATCGGTGGGGCTTTGGCGAAGCAGGTAGCCGCTGGAGGCCGTCGCGACTTCGACGGTGTGCGTGCCAGCCTCGTAGTAGCCGGAAAACGTAACCAGGTCGCTGTTGTCAAATGCCACCGTGTCGGCCCCGTCAAGGCTGGCGGTGGTGGTTGGTGGTGCCGCCGTGGGCGACCGGCTGTCCCAGGCGAATACCATGATTCCTCCGGGGAAATCCCCGAGTCCACGAAGCGGGATGAGAAGCCCGATACCTACAACAATGAAAATCCTTGTGGCTTTCCGTGCAAAAAGCATAGCGCGCCTCCGTTGATGTTTGGTGCGCTAGCCGAGTCGCCCGGCCGGTGGGATTCTTCCCCTGTTTTTCAGATTATTTTATGCCTGCCGGCGAACCACCGGCGGGAAAAACCGGGATTCCATGCCGATTGACAGGCTATTGCGTACCCCGTACCCTTCATTGCAAACGAAGGGGGCGACGATGGGGGCGGTTTCGAGAGTAAATGCAATCCTGTTGGCCGGGGACCGCCGCGCCAGCATCAAGGTGAAGGATGACAACAAGGCGTTTTTGCCGTTCCATGGCGTGCCGTTGTTCATCCATGTCCTGCGCGCCCTCCAGCAATCCCGGGCGGTTCGGGATATCGTGGTCGTTGGTCCCGCCGACCGGGTCGAGGCCACCCTGCGGGAGCATGCATCGCTATTGGTCGGCGACGGGGAAATTCGGGCCTTGGAACAGCGCGAAAACATGGTCGAGAATTTCAAGGCGGGGTACGTGGCCTCGCTGGGATTGGGCGAAGATGTTTCGTTCTGGGATCTGAAGGGCACGTTCCATGAAAACGTGCCGGTGCTGGTGGCCCCGTGCGATATTCCATTGCTGACGCCCGCCGAGGTGGACGAGTTCGTGGTGTGCAGCAATATGCATGAGTACGACTATGCCATCGGCATTACGTCGAAACGGGTGCTCTCGCACTACCGCTCCACCGAAGCGCAGCCCGGCATCCAAATGATCTATTTCCACGTGAAGGAGGATTTGCTGCGCCACAACAACCTGCATCTCGGCAAGCCGCTGTCCTTTGACCATCTGGACTATATCGAGAAGATGTACGAATGGCGCTACCAGACCCGGCTGGCCAACATCCTCCGGATGTTTTTTTCGCTGCTGTTTTCCGGGTGGCGGTTGATGAAGGGGTTGCGGATCTTCATCCTGATGCAGCTCTCGCTCTACTACGACCGGCACGGCCATCCGCGGCTCGCCGACCGCATCCGTTCGCTGGTCTCCTTCAACCGTCTGGCGGATGGTGTCGGCAATACGATCGGCGCGCGCATCCAGCTGGTCTATACCCACTTCGGCGGCGCGGCGCTGGATGCCGACAACGCGCGGGACCTGTCCGTCATGGAAGAGCGCTATGACGAATGGATGGAGTACCAGGCGTCGCTGGCGGACTAAAGAATCAGTGCGCAACGCCTTTGGCGTTTTGCCGCCATTCGGCCGGGGAAACGCCGTTGCGGCGCTTGAAGGCCTTGGAGAAGGTCGGCGCGTCGGCATAGCCGGTTTCTTCGGCGATGTGCTCCATCGTCCAGTCGGTTTGCGCCAACAGATCGGCGGCGGCACTGGTTTTCAGCCGGTCCAGATATTCCTTCGGCGTCATTTGGATGTGCGTCTGGAAGAGGGCGTAGAGATGGTTGCGGCTGATATGGCAGGCCCGGGCGACGGCATCCATCTTGCGGATCCTGGAAAAGTTTTCATGCAGGTAGTGGCGGCATTTTTCAGCCAGTTCTTTTGCAGGATTCCCTTCGTTCACATCCTGGAGTTTTTCCGCCATCACGGTTTCGAGGAAGAACGGGGCGAAGGCGTTCGCGCGTTCAATGCGTCGCTCCGGATTGCGGTTGAGCAGGTCGAAGAAGGTGTCGGCGAGCTCTATCACTTTTGTGGTGTTGCAGAGTTGCACGGCGATGCAGTCCGGTTCGATGAGGCGGTTCCACAGCGGTTCAATGGATGGATCGAACATGACCATCGTCAGCGCCAGCTCGTCCGGGCCGGTCTTGTAGAACCGGTACGGCTGTTTGTGCCGTCGCAGGAAAACGGAACCCTGCCGGAGCTGGACGGCTTGACCCATATGCTCGAATACAGCCTGGCCTTCCGTTACCAGCGCCGCGCAGAATCCCAGTAAATCAACCGCTTCGATGTTCATCTTCGGCCCCCGCCGCTGGCGGGTGAAATAGTAGATCAAGTTGTCCGGATGGCCGGGGCGATCCAGGTCGAAGTCGATGGATTCATGGCGGAGCCGTTCGAACTCGGAAATTTGATGGGGCGTATCCATGAAGACAAAATGACATATATCCATGACAGTTGTCCATTTCACTCCAGGGTTTCATTTGATAGCTTCTAGCGGTTTTTATTAACAGAAAGGTTTACCATGCGTTGTTTATGGGTTGTTTCCACTTTGATGCTAATGGTGTGCGGCGACGTCTCCGCTGAAACCATCAAGAATACATTTGAACAAATGCCGTACCAGTTGAATTCGCCGCAGGTCGAAAGCGGAAAGCGGTATCCGCTGGTGGTCTGCCTGCATGGCGCGGCGGGTCGGGGCGACGACAACCAGGCGCGCGGGATCGAGGCGTATGCCGTGCTCAAGGCTCCCGCGGTGCAGGCAACACATCCTGCATTCCTGCTGGCGCCGCAGTGCGCCAAGAATTTCCAGTGGGTGGACACACCGTGGGCCAAAGGCTCCTATGATCTCGATGCGGTTCCGGAGAGCGTCTACATGAAAAAGCTGCATGCGCTGATTCTCCAGACCCTGGCAACCTACCCGGTGGATCCGGCACGCGTGTACGTCACCGGCCAGTCGATGGGCGGGTTTGGAACATGGGATTTGATTTTGCGGTATCCGGACCTGTTCGCCGCGGCGATTCCAATCTGTGGCAGTGGTTCTCCGGCGCATGCGGCGCGGATCAAGGATCTGCCGCTGTGGTCTTTCCATGGCGCGAAGGATCCCACGGTGCCGGTGGCGGGTGACCGCGAGATGGCGGTGGCACTGGAAGCGGCCGGTAGCCGGGTTTCCAAATATACAGAACTACCGCAAGGCGGCCATGTGATCATGAAGGAGGTTTGGGCAACACCCGGCCTGATCGACTGGCTTTTTGATCAGAAGAAAGAGGGCAAACCATGAAGCGGCGCAATTTTATCCAAACCATGACGGCAACCGGGGCGATGGCATCGCTCTCGTCTTTTGCGCGGGCAAGGAAGCGTCCGAACCTGCTGTTTGTTTTTGCGGACCAGCATGCGTACGACATGCTGGGATGCAACGGGCACGCCCAGGTGAAGACGCCGAACCTGGATGCGTTTTCGAAGCAGAGCCTCAACATGGATAGCTGCTTTTCCGTATCGCCGCTGTGCACGCCGATGCGCGGATCGCTATTGAGCGGACTGCATCCGCTGTACAACGGCGCATACGACAACAACATTCGGATGCTGGACGGCAAGGGGAACTATTTTGCCGAGGTGTTGAAGCGGGACGGTTACAAAACGGCCTACATCGGCAAGTGGCATCTCTATGGCGGCTACTGGTACCAGCCGATTCCCGCCGGTCCGTACCGCTATGGTTTCGATGATGTGTTTCTCTCCAACAACTGCGACCTGAACTACCAGCCGCAGAACGCCTACTACTTCGATCAGCAAACCGGACGGCGGATCAAGTTCAACGAATGGGAGCAGGATGGGCAGACGAAGCAGGTGCTCGACTTCCTCGACAAAGTGGATGGCGATGCACCGTGGTCGCTGTTTGTTTCGTGGCACCCACCCCATAACCACAAGACACGCAAGCCGGAAGACTACTATGGATACAGCGCGCCGCAGCAATACCTCGACCTGTACGACTACGACAAGGTCCAGGTGCGCGAAGGCACGACCCCGACCGAACAAAACCGCCACATGATGCATGGCTACATGGCGCTGGTCAGCAGCGTGGACGACTGTTTCGGGAAGATCCTCGCCAAGCTGAAGGAGCGGGGCATGGAGGATGATACCATCGTCGTTTACACCGCGGACCACGGCGACATGCTGAAGGTTGAAAATGGAAATGTTTTTGTCAAATCGCGGGCCGAGTCGCCTGCGTCGCAAGTTCCGTTTATCGTCCGATGGCCGGGGCAGCGGAGCGCCGGAAGCCGGTCGGCCCTGCCGTTCGGTACGCTGGACATTATGCCGACCTTGCTGTCGATGGTGGGAAGCCGGTCGCCGGCAAGCTGCCAGGGGCGGGATGTTTCGCAGGCCTTGCTGGAAGGGAGCGACGCGGCGCAGGCATCTGTCCCGATGATGATGTCGTCGGTGGACCAGTGGCGCGGCGCCGCGACAAAGGACTGGATCTATTCCTACAATCCGTATGAATCCCGGAACATGGGAAAGGGATCCCACAACGTCCTGTACGACCGCCGCACCGATCCGGGATGTCTGCACAACCGGTTCGGCGATCCGGCCTGCCGCGAAGATCAGGAGGAGATGCACCGGATCACGCAGGAGTGGATGGTCCGGTTTGAAGATCCGTTCATGCCGTATGAAAACCTCCGCGCCGCAACGGTTGATCCGGCCGATATCGGGGGTCAGGGCTACGTGGATTTCTGGAAAAAATCAGCGCGAGGCATACTCCGCGAACGGCCGATCGATGCGGCCAAACGTTGGGCGGCCGGGCATGCATAAAAGAACAGTGTTGGCAATGTGTCTGGCAGGGCTTGTTTGCTCCACGCAAGCCGGACTGAATATTCGAGGACTCTCCTGCGAGCACGTCGCGCAGCCGATGGGCATCGAAACCGCACAGCCGCGTTTTTCCTGGAAACTGGATGCGGATGAAAACGGACAGGCGCAGACGGCCTATCAAATTCTGGCGGCAAGCTCGCCGGAACTGCTGGCCGGAAACAAGGGCGACCTCTGGGATTCCGGATGGATCGCCCGCGCCGACAGTCAGATGGTTCCGTACGCCGGAACGCCGCTCCGGTCATTGCAGAATGTCTGGTGGAAAGTGCGGGTCAAAGATTGTTCCGGAAAAATATCCGATTGGAGTGTGCCGGCGCGTTTTGCGACCGGACTGCTGTCCGGCGAAGCGCCTGCCGGAAAATGGATTTCAAATTCTGCGGCTGATTTTAAAACCGGCACCTCCTGGTTCCGCAAAACCGTCTCGCTCAAAAAGGCGCCGGATCAGGCGCTGGTGCTGTTGGCCTCGCGCGGCTATCACGAACTGTATGTGAACGGGAATAAGGCGGACGACCGCGCGCTGGCTCCGAACGCCAGCATCATGGAAAAGCGGACGCTCTATGTCGTGTACGACATTGCGCCGCTTTTGCAGGCCGGCGAAAATACGCTGGCGGTCTGGATTTCGCCCGGACGGGTTGCCGCCACCAAGGTGGAACCGGCGTTTTTACTTTATGGGAAAATCGACGGACAATCGGTTGCGAGCGACGCGACGTGGAAAACCAAGCCCGCGAATGTGGTGCGCTATTTTTCCGACAGTCCGAAAGAAAAGGCGCGCTACGGCGGCGAGCAGCAGGATGACCGGGAGGCTGTTCCGGATTGGAACAAAAACGGATTCAACGATTCGTCATGGGCCGCCGCCACGGCTCGTCAGGAGAAAACAGAACTTTCCGCGGACATCATGCCGCCGACGCGCCAGATTGAAACGATCACGGCGAAGAAAATCGAGATGCTTGCCGACGGCACGGTGCGGGTGGATTTCGGAACGTATTGCACCGGTCAGCTCGAAGCCCGGGTTCATGGCGAACCCGGCAAGCCGATCCAGTTCGCAACGCTGGCCGATTTGGAAAGGCCCAATTATTTCGGGCAATACAGCGAAGTGATTCCCGGAGAATCCGGAACCGCGGTGTTCCAGCACCGTTTCAACTGGATGTGCGGACGATGGCTCGAAGTTTCCGGTCTGACCGGTACGCCGGAGCTTGCTGATTTTACCGTGCACCGTATCAGCACCGATTTCAACCGCATCGGATTTTTCCAATGTTCGGATGAGCTGATCAATCGGCTCTACGAAACGGATCTTTATACCTATAGGAATGTGACGCTGGACGGCTACACGCACGACTGCACAACCCGCGAGCGCCGCGGCTACGGCGAGGAAGCCTTCGGCACGTCCCGGGACATGGCGGTCACGTACGACCTGACCGCCTTCACCCGCAAGTGGTTGCGCGACTGGCGCGATGTGCAAAAACCCGACGGCTATATTCCGCATAGCGCGCCGGAAGGCAAGGGCGGGGGCGGGACGCTTTGGAGTTCGTTCACTGTGCTGGCCCCGTGGAATTTATATGTGCAGTCCGGCGACCTTCAGGTGCTGGAGGAAAACCAGGACTCGGCCAACCGCTGGATGAATTATCTCCAGACCGCCGTCAAAGGCGGAATACTGACCCAATACGAGAATAAGCTGAAGTTCGACTTTCTCGGCGACTGGGCGCGGCCGGTTCCGCCGGAAGACCGGGGACAGGAAAAACACGTCGCCAATTTCGGCAACAGCCCGATGGCGAGCGCCTTCAATAACGGAATCTATGCATTTGATCTTGAAACCATGTCGCGCATTTCCGGCGCGCTGGGACAGCCGGACGTTTCCAGGGATTGGAAAAACAAGCTGGATACGTTGCGCCCGGCGGTTCATGCAAAATTCTTCCAGCCGGATTCAGGCGTGTATGTCGAACCGAACCAGGTTTTTTCCATGCTGATGCCGCTGGCCGGCATTACACCGCCGGCCGATCTGGAAAAAGCCCGCGTCGCGCTGGATGCTGAACTGAAATCAAAAAATTATATCGATGCCGGAAGTTCGGGCCTGCCGGTTTTTCTGGAATACATCATTGGGCATCCGGAAACGCACCAGTGGTTTTTCGATGTGCTGCATCGGCGCGACTATCCGGGATTCGCCTATTTTCTGGAACAGGGCTATGACAACTGGCCGGAACTCTGGGATCCGACGTGTTCCAGTAAGATCCATTCCTGCTACATCGGCCTCTCCTCGTTTCTGATCCGTTCGCTCGCAGGCATCGAACCGCAGGCGGATGCGCCGGGCTACGAGCGGTTTGTCGTGAAACCGTCGTTCGTCCGGGGATTGGACAAGGTCTCGTACGAATTCGATTCGCCGCGCGGTTGGATCAATGTGAAATGGGAACGCAAAGGCGACGAGATCATACTGGATCTGACGGTTCCGCCCGGCGCGTCGGCCGAGGTGCATCTGCCGTCCGGTGTCCAAACCGTCGGCGGAGGATCGTACCATTACCGGATTCTGTTGTAGGCATCAAACGAGGAGAGGCACCATGGGGATCAAGACGAACCGTTGCGGATTTTTAATTATCACCACCTTGGCGGCAGGCTCTCTTGCGTTGGCCGGTGCAAAGGCGGTCAGCGTTCAGCCGCCGGTAGCCAAGCCGAACATCCTTTATATTTTCGCCGACGAATGGCGCGGTTCGGCTACCGGCTATGCCGGCGACCCGAATGTGAAGACGCCCAATCTGGACCGGCTGGCATCCGAGGGGTTGGATTTCCGCAACGCCGTTTCGGTCTGTCCGGTCTGTACGCCATACCGTGCGGCGCTGATGACCGGGCGGTTCCCGACTTCGACCGGCATGTTCCTGAACGACGCCTATCTGCCGTCCGAAGAACTTTGCATGGCGGAGATTCTGAAGGGCGCTGGATATACCACAGGCTATATCGGCAAATGGCATATCGACGGCCACGGCCGCGATGAATTCATTCCGCCGGAGCGGCATCAGGGCTGGGAATACTGGAAAGTCGGGGAGTGCTGCCACAACTACAACCACTCCTTCTACTACAGCGGCAGCGATCCTCAGAAAAAATTCTGGGAAGGCTATGATGCCTACGCGCAGACGAAGGATGCAGAGAATTATCTGAAGGAACATGCCGCCGCCGGGCAGCCGTTCGCACTGGTGGTTTCTTTCGGCTCGCCCCATTTTCCGCACGATCAGGCTCCCGAAGAATATAAGAAACTGTATCCGCCGGAGACGATCAAGCTTCCGCCCAATGTACCGGAGTCCTTGCAGGCCGTTGCCCGCAAGGAGGCGCAGGGATACTATGCGCATTGTACGGCGCTCGACAAATGTATCGGCGATTTGATGGCGACCTTGGACGAAGCCGGACTGGCGAAAAATACCATCGTGGTTTTCACATCCGATCACGGTGAGACGCTGGGATCGCATGAAAACAAGCCGGCGCAGAAACAGGTTCCGTGGGATGAATCCGCCCGGGTGCCGTTCCTGCTGCGCTTTCCTGCCGGGCAGGGCGGGACAGGACTCGCGGTGAAGACGCCGCTGACCACCCCGGACATTCTGGCAACGCTCCTGGGACTGGCCGGAGTTCCAATTCCTGGAAGTGTCGAAGGCGATGACCTCTCCGGCGTGGTGCGTCATCCCGCCGCTGCGCTGGATCGCGCCGCCCTTTACGAAAATCTGGCACCGTTCGCCCATCTGGGCGAAGCCGGGCAGACGAACAACCGGGAATACCGTGCGATCCGCACGAGCCGCTACACCTATGTGCGCGATCTGCAAGGGGCCTGGTTGCTGTATGACGATGAAAAGGATCCGTACCAGCTGAACAATCTCGCCGGGACGCCCGAAGCGGTATCGTTGCAGAAGGAGCTGGACGGGAAATTGCAGGCGGAGCTGAAGAGGCGCGGCGACGAATTCCGCGATGGGCAATACTACATCGATCTATGGGGCTACAAGGTTCGCAAGGGTGGCAGCATTCCCTATAAACCCGGCTCACCGGTCCAGTCGCCTCGAAAATAGGTTGTAGCAGGCCGGCCATCCATGCGTTCGCCATGTTCGAATCGGGAAAAATATTGATAAACCATTATCCAATAGTATTGTGGGTGTCTCTATTGAAAGTTGACCCTTAAATAAAAAAGGAAACCCATGACAAAATCCTTGCTGGCCGGAATCGTACTAACCGCTGGCGCTTTCGTTGCGCTGGCCGATGTTCCCGCAAAACCCAATATCGTATTGGTTCTTGCCGATGACCTGGGCTGGGGCGATATCGGCTATCACGATGGGCAGGCGAAGACGCCCAACCTCGACCGCATCAGCGCCGAGGGAATCCGCTTTGATCGCTTCTACGCCCAGCCCATTTGCACTCCGACCCGCGCGGCGCTGATGACGGGGCGCTATTCATGGCGAACGGGCATGGCCTCCGGCGTCATTCTCAACCATCTGCACTATGGCCTCCCGCTCGACGAAACCACGCTGGGGCAGATAATGAAGAGTGCCGGCTACGCCACCTACATTGTCGGCAAGTGGCATCTGGGGCACGAGACGCCGGAGTACCTGCCGACCGAGCGCGGGTTCGATTACCACTACGGGCTCTACACCGCCATGGACCACTTCACCCACGAATGGCAGGGCGCGCTCGACTGGCATCGCAACCGCAAGCCGGTCCGCGAAGAGGGCTATGCCACCGATCTGCTCGGCGAGGATTGCGTACGGATTATCAAAGGCCACGACTTTAAAAAACAGCCGCTGTTCCTCTACCATCCCATGTTTGCCGTCCATGCCTGGAACCAGTCCACGCCGGAGTACATGGCGCCGTATGCGGATGTCGCGGATAAGGATCGCCGTGGATTGCTGGGGCTTTGCGCCGCGATGGACTATCAGTTCGGACAGATTATCCAGGCACTGGAAAAGGCTGGCCAGCTCGACAATACGCTCGTTCTATTCATGTCCGACAACGGGGGCAACGCCCATGCCTCCGCCGACAACGGCCCGCTGCGTGGTTCGAAAGGAACGTACTATGAAGGTGGACTCCGTGTTCCGGCCTTTGCCTATTGGCCGGGAAAAATCAAAGGCGGGCGCACTACCGAGGCGCTGATGCACGTCACCGATATTTTTCCAACCTTTGGAAAACTGGCCGGGGCCAAGATGCCAGCCAAGGCACTCGACGGCTTTGATCTCTCGCCGGTACTTTTCGGCAACGCCGAAACCACCGGGCGCATGGAAATTCCGTTCATCCTGGAAGACTCCGAGCGGGAGCGCCGCGGGGCGATCATCGACTGGCCGTGGAAGCTACGCCGCACCGCCACCGAGAATGGCCCGTGGGTTTATGAGCTGTTCAACATTGCCGACGATCCCTTTGAAAAAGTGGAAGGGCACCAGACGGGCAAGGCCTATCCCGAAATTACCGATCGGTTGAGCAAACGTCTGGACGCGTTGAAAAAGGATGCGCCGCCTGCCTTGTGGAAAAAAGGGGACGGCAACACGCCGAAGGGTTGGAAGCCCCCGCCGATTATTGGCCCGGACCAGGAATAGGGTAACCGCTGGAGTGTCCGACAAGAACATCAACACGCGAGGTGCCATGAATCTGAAACACATTGTCCTGCTTGGTTTGTTGGTTGGATCCTGCCTGTCCGCGTCGGCCGCCAAGCCAAGCGCATCAAGACCCAACATCATCGTCATGCTTATCGACGACATGGGCTACGAATGCATCGGCGCGAATGGCTGCACGTCGTACAAGACACCGGTGATCGACAAGCTCGCTGCAACCGGCGTGCGCTTTGAGCATTGCTACGCGCAGGCGATTTGCACGCCGACGCGGGTGCAGATGATGACCGGCATCTACAACGTCAGGAACTACGTCGACTTTGGCGGGATGGATCCGAATTGCATGACGTTTGCGAACATACTCAAACAAGCAGGTTATGCGACGTGCATGGCCGGGAAATGGCAGCTCGGTACCGATGTGGATCTGCCGAAGCGGTTCGGCTTCGACGAGAATTATCTTTGGTGGCACACGCACAAAACGGGGCGCTACATGAACCCCGGCCTCCAAGTCAACGGCGTTTCAAAGGACTTTACCAACAAGGAATACGGCCCGGACATCGTGAGCGACTACGCGCTCGATTTCATCCAGCGCAAAAAGGATCAGCCCTTCTTCCTCTACTATACGATGATGCTCACGCACGGACCCTATGATGCCACGCCGGACAGCGCCGACTACGGCTCCAAGCAACCGCAAGGAAAGCGAAGCATGGAAGCACGCCCCGACGGTATCATTCAGCACTTTTCCGACATGGTGGCCTACACCGACAAGCTCACCGGGCAGCTGGTCGCCAAGCTCGATGAACTCGGCATCCGCGACAACACGCTCCTGATCATCCTCGGCGACAATGGTACGGGAAGAGGCACGATGAGCCTGATGGGCGACCGCAAAGTCTACGGCGGAAAAGGAATGCCGACCGATGCCGGCATGCATGTGCCGCTCGTCGTAAGCTGGCCGGGCAAATCGGCCGTGGGCACGGTTTCCCGCGATCTGGTGGACACCACCGATTTCCTGCCAACGGTCTGCGAAGCCGCCGGAGTGGCGGTTCCCGAAGAACTGAAAATCGACGGCCGCAGTTTCCTGCCGCAGGTACGGGGTGGAAAAGGCAACCCGCGCGACTGGTACTACTGCTGGTACGCCCCGCAGAAGGAAAAGGGAATCATCGCCGAGTTCGCCGCCGCGCAGGATTTCAAGCTCTCCCGCTCCGGCGATTTCTACGACCTGCGCAGCGATATTGAAGAACAGCATCCGCTTAAAGTTCCGGAGCTAACAGGCGAAGCCGCTGCCGCTGCAAAACTCCTGCAGGGCGCGCTCGACCAATACAAGGACGCCCGTCCCGCCGCCCTCGCCATGCCGGTTGCCGGACAGAAAAAAGGCGTTAGGAAAAACGCCCGTCGGAACAAGGCGGTCGACAGCGCCAACGCGGTTGACGAAAGCACGCTCTAGGAGGTTGAAAGCGGCCATGAAAACCATCTACGCAATCATTGCCATGGCGTGCGCGCTTAGCGCGTCGGCCCAGGAAAAAAAGAAAAAGGGATATTATCCCGAATTCGAGCCGCCGCAAAAGACGGCGCTCAACGCGACCGCAAAGCCGGACGGCAAGGACGACGAACCATCGCTCGCGAAGCTCGACGCGCTCTATGTAAAACTGCCGCCCCAGCCCTGGATGGTGGATGAATGCGGGCGGCACTTTATCCCGAACGGTGTAGTCACTGTGACGGAAGACCAGATGGGGAATCTTCCAGAGTATACCAGGGAGTCGTACACGCGCATGCGCGGCATGGGAATGAACTGCCAGGTCATACGCTTGTGCCTGGTGCGCCAAGGCGGCTGGAAGGGCACGGCATTCAACGAGGAGTTCTACCAGCGCATCGACCGGATGGTGTTCAACGCGAAGGAACAGGGCATCAAGACGATGTTCAAGCTTACGATGTACGACTTGACCAAGGAGGCCTACGGCGATCTTACGGCGAAGGTCTGGCGGGACTTGTTTGTAAACCAGGACGGCGCGCAGGATTTATACGTCGAGTCGTGGAAGCGCCTGTTCGAACGGTACAAGGACGAAGACGCCGTCATGTCGTACGACTTGCTGAACGAGCCCTTGTGCGAATCCAAGGGGCAGCACACGCCCATATGGGAAGTTTTCCCCGATGATTTCAAGGACCAGGACGATTTCGAGGACCATTATTTCGCGCCCCTGTACCGTCGGACGATAGCGGAGTTGAAGAAGATCAGTCCGGAAAAATATGCGAACGTCCAATGGTGGCACTACATCGTTGCAAACCACCGGAAGATCGGTTTCCCATCCGAGCGTCCGCGCGGCAAGCTTCAGGGGGAGGGGACATCGATCATCTATTCCCCGCACTACTACGGCGACCGGCCGTACGACATGATGCTCCGCTATCTTGAAGACGCGGCGGAAATGCACATGCCATTGATGGTTCCGGAATATGGCGCACCCACATGGCAGGATACGGACAACGACATCGAGGCCCAGTTGGTCTATGTCTTGAACTTCACCAAGACCGTGGAGCTGTACGACCGCTATTGCATCGGCATCGTGAAGGCATGGTGGTCGAGCGACCGCGACACCAACGCAGGCCCGAAGAGCCGCACCTGGGCATTGTTCAAGGGCAACGGCCTTACCGAAGGTGCCGAACGGAAATACCTGACCGACCTGATCGCCCGTCCGCGCCCCTTGCGGATTGCGGGAGTCGTGCAGGGTTTCAACTACAACTTCGCGACGCGCAATTTTGCCATGGCGTTCACGTCGAAAAACGGGAGCGCTCCTTCCGAAATCTACCTACCTGTGAACCGGCACTATATCGACGGATGCCGGATCATGCTCGACGATGTCGTCATGGTGATTTCACCGGACGGGAAAAGTTTGAGTCCGCTGGCGAATCCACAACACAAGGATTTGTCCTGCTTCAAATGGGATGCGGACAACCAGGTTTTGCTGGTTACGGCATGGTTTGAGGACGGCAAGGATTATCTCCTTAAAGCGGTTCCCGGCATTCGGGACTAATCGAAGCATGCAACAGGAACTGACTATCCCATGAAAATATTACTCCTGTTCGCCGCCATGTGCAGCGCAGCCTTCGCTACCGAAGTTCCGAAACCCGGTCCGATGGTGGCTACCACTCCCAAGCTTCGTGCGCAGGCTGTCCAGGAGACGGCTATTCCCGTGCGGC
>JAIPJC010000065.1 GCA_021734345.1 Kiritimatiellales bacterium
GTGATGCAGCAGAAAGTCTCAAGCCTGGTATACGTACTGGATGCGGTAAGAACGAAAAAAGAACAAGAAGCGTAACAGTTTATTAATTGGTTAGTAGTCTAAGGAGGAATGAAAATGTCCGAAGAAGCAGTAGTAGAAAAAGAAGTAGTTGTACTCGAAGGTAAAATGGCTGAATTCGTTGATTGGGTTGAAACCATCTCGGTTCTCGAATTGTCCAAGCTCGTGAAGGCCCTTGAAAAACGTCTGGGCGTCAGCGCAGCTGCTCCGGCAGCCGCAGCCGTGGCCGCACCTGCTGGTGGTGATGAAGCTGGCGCTGCTGTTGAGCAATCCGAATTCGAAGTCTTGCTGACCGCCGCCGGTGGCCAGAAGATCCAGGTGATCAAAGAGCTGCGTGGCCTGACCGGTCTCGGCTTGAAGGAAGCCAAGGATCTTGTTGATGGTGCGCCTGCATCCATCAAGAAGGGACTTTCGAAGGACGAAGCGAACGCCATGAAAGAAAAGCTCGAAGGTGTTGGAGCAACCGTAGAACTCAAGTAAGCATTACGTTTGCTCGGATTCTAATTTTGTTTGCCATTTTTCGGAATGGCCGCGTTGATTGTTCCCCTTTGAAACCCAAAGGGGAACAAGTGTTCTCCCATATAAACCTGAAGGTACGGCATGGCTGAAAGAAAAAACTTTGGTAAGCTGACCGATGCGCTTGAGGCGCCGGACTTAATTGAAATCCAACTCAACTCCTACAAGGAGTTCCTCCAGCAAGACGTGGCCCCGTCCCGACGCAAGAAACTGGGATTGCAGGCTGTCTTGGGCGAAGCGTTCCCAATTGAAAGCTACGACGGGCAGATTGCGCTCGACTTCGTAAGCTACGAAATCAAGAAGCCCAAGCTCAAGCATCTCGAATCGGTCCGCGAAGGGGAAACCTTCTCGGCTCCGCTCTACGTCACGTTCAAGCTGCGCGAAGGCGAAGACATGCGCGAAGACACCCTGTTCATGGGTGAAATTCCGCTGATGACGGAGAGCGGAAGCTTTGTGATCAATGGCGCGGAACGCGTAATCGTCAGCCAGTTGCACCGTTCGCCAGGGATCTGCTTTGAATCAGCCCAGCATGCCAACGGTTCCACGCTGCATTCTTTCCGGATCATTCCGGACCATGGTTCGTGGATCGAAGCGCAATTCGATACCAGCGACCTGATCTATATCTATCTCGACCGCAAACGCCGCCGCCGCAAATTCCTGGCTTCGACGTTCCTGCGTGCCCTCGGCTACGAGTCGGACGAAAAAATCCTAGGCCTGTACTACAAGTTTGCCGAGTTTTCCCTGTCGAAGAAGACCTTTGACGAAGCCGAACTCGAAAACCTCGTTTTGAGCGACGACATCGTCGATGCGGATTCCGAATCGGTGATTGGCCGCCGTTACGACAACCTGACGGTGGACATGATCCAGCGCATGAAGCTGGCCGGCTACAAGAAGGTCAGCGTGGTTGACGTATCCTGGGACCAAGGTCTCTTCCTGAAGAGCGTCCAGTCCGACACCACCCGTACCGTCGACGAGGCGTTGAAGGATCTCTATCAGAAGCTGCGTCCGGGCGATCCGCCCACCACCGCATCTGCCCGCCAGATGATCAAGCGTCTTTTCTTCGACGAAGCCCGCTTCAACCTGAGCCGCGTCGGCCGCTACAAGATCCAGCAAAAGCTTGGAATCAAGAGCACGTCCCTGACTCTTGAAGTCGAGGACGTTGTTGAGGCGATCCGCTATCTGCTGATGGTTCGCATGGGCGAGGGTACCCTCGACGACATCGACCACCTTGGCAGCCGCCGTATCCGTACGGTAGGCGAACTGCTCGAAGGACAATGCCGTGTTGGCTTGGCGCGCATCCAGCGCTTGGTCAAGGAACGCATGACCATCTTCGACACGACCGTCGATCGTCTTTCGTCGCAAAAACTGATCAATCCAAAGGCGCTGTCTGCCGTGATCAAGGACTTCTTCGGCCGCAGCCAGTTGTCCCAGTTCATGGACCAGACGAACCCGCTGTCCGAGCTGACGCACAAACGTCGCCTCTCGGCACTCGGACCGGGCGGCTTGAACCGTGACCGTGCTGGATTTGAAGTCCGCGACGTACACAGTTCGCACTACGGCCGTATCTGCCCGATTGAAACGCCGGAAGGTCCGAACATTGGTCTGATCTCCTCGCTGAGTACCTTTGCGAAAGTCAACGAGTATGGTTTTATCGTTACGCCGTATCTCAAGGTGGCCAAGGGTAAAGTTTCCAAGGACATCGATTGGCTGACCGCCGACGAGGAAGAACGTTTTGTTATTGCGCAGGCGAATGCCGAGCTCGACGACAAAAAATGTTTCGTCAATGATCGCGTCATGGTGCGCGTGCTGGGCGACTTCCGCGAAATGGCGCCGGAAGATGTGCAGTACATGGACGTCTCCCCTAAACAGGTGGTGTCCATTGCCGCTGGCTTGATTCCGTTCCTCGAACACGACGACGCCAACCGCGCGCTCATGGGTTCGAACATGCAACGACAGGCTGTTCCGCTGATGAAGGCGGAGCGTCCATACGTTGGAACCGGCATCGAAGGACGTCTCGCCCGCGACTCCCGCGTGTTGATTACCGCCGAAGCCGATGGCTTGGTAGCCTATGTTTCGGCCGACCGCATTGTCGTTTCGAAAGACGGCAAAATGCCGACGAAGAAAACGCCGGAAAGCGAATACCAGTCCTACGAGTTGCGCAAGTTCATGCGTTCCAACGCCGGTACCTGCCTGAACCAACGCCCGCTGGTGAAGACCGGACAGAAGATCAAGCTGAACGATGTGCTGGCCGACGGGGCCGGTACGGACCAGGGCGAACTTGCGCTGGGTCGCAACGTGGTCGTGGCCTTCATGCCGTGGGGCGGCTACAACTTCGAGGACGCCATTCTGATCAGCGAGAAAATGGTTCGTGAAGACGTCTACACTTCGATCCACATCGAAGAGTTCGAATGCGGCGCACGCGACACCAAGCTCGGTCCGGAAGAAATCACCCGCGATATTCCAAACGTTGGAGAAGAGGCGCTGCAAAACCTTTCCCACGACGGCATCATCCAAATCGGGGCGGAAGTCAAACCCGGCGATATTCTCGTCGGCAAGATCACCCCGAAGAGCGAAACCGAACTGGCTCCGGAAGAGCGGTTGCTGCGCGCCATCTTCGGCGAAAAAGCCGCCGATGTCCGCGACACCTCGCTGAAGGCTCCGTCCGGAACGCACGGTATCGTGATGGATGTGAAAGTGTCCTCGAAGGATACGGCGCTCAAGGCTACCAAGGACAAACCGGCCGATGTGAAAAAGCTCCAGGGCGAAATCAACGACCGCCACGAGGATGTCATTACCCAGCTGACCGAAGACCTTACCGAGGCGCTGTCGAACATCCTGTTGGGCGAAAAGATCCCGCTGGATGTAATGAATGCCGAAACCGGCGATATCATCATCCCGGCAAACCGCAAGATCACCAAGACGCTGTTGCGCAAGCTGGCAGCAAACTACGAGCACGTGGAAATCGATCCGAGCCCGATCCGCATCAAGATCATGGGTATCATCGACGAGTACCGCGGCAAGTTCGTCGAAGCCAAGGCCGACAAGGATCGTTCGCTCGACCGCGCAGGCAGTGGCGAAGAGATGGATGCCGGCATCGTCAAGTCGGTGAAGGTCTACATTGCCGAGAAGAAGAAGCTGTCCGTGGGCGATAAAATGGCGGGTCGTCATGGCAACAAGGGGGTCATTTCCCGGATTGTTGCCGATGAAGACATGCCGTTCCTGCCAGATGGAACTCCGGTTGACATTGTGCTGAACCCGTTGGGCGTGCCTTCGCGCATGAACGTCGGGCAGGTGCTCGAAACCCATCTTGGATGGGCCTGCAAGCATCTGGGCATGTATGCCGCGACGCCGATTTTCGACGGCATCTCCGAACAGAAGATCCGCGATATGCTCGAGGAAGCGGGACTGCCGAACGACGGCAAGACCGTTCTGTACGACGGACGCACCGGCGAGCGGTTCGAGCAGCGTGTTGTGGTCGGTACGATCTACATGCTCAAGCTGCACCACTTGGTCAGCGAAAAGATCCACGCCCGTGCGGTGGGTCCATACTCCCTCGTTACCCAGCAGCCGCTCGGCGGCAAGGCCCAGTATGGCGGCCAGCGCTTCGGGGAAATGGAAGTGTGGGCGCTCGAAGCCTATGGCGCGGCACACGCGCTGCAGGAAATCCTTACAGTGAAGAGCGACGACATTGCGGGGCGTACCCGCATGTACGAGGCGATTGTCAAAGGCGAAAACGTCCTTGACTCCGGTTGCCCCGAGTCCTTCAACGTGCTGATTAAAGAGTTGCAGGGATTGGGTCTGAACTTCCAGGTGAAGAACGCAGAAGGCGAATCCGTTCTCAAGGCCTAGTTTTCGATTCGTTCGGAATACCATTTATATTGCAGGAGGAACTCCGTGGAAAATATATCAAACAGTGCCGCAGAAATTTTTGGGATGAAGCGCGAAGACCTTGGCGACTATGCGAGCATCACGCTCGCGTCGCCCGAGTCGATTCGTTCGTGGAGCCACGGCGAAGTCAAGAATCCCGAAACGATCAACTACAGAACCTTCAAGCCGGAAAAGGGCGGATTGTTCTGCGAACGTATCTTTGGCCCGACCAAGGATTGGGAATGTTCGTGCGGCAAATACAAGCGCATCAAGCACAAGGGGGTCATTTGCGACCGTTGCGGCGTGGAAGTCACGCTGTCGCGCGTACGCCGTGAACGCCTGGCCCATATCGAGCTGGCCGTGCCGGTTTCGCACATTTGGTTTTTCAAGGCCACGCCCAGTCGCATGGGGTTGATCCTTGACATGACCATGCGCAATCTCGAGCGCGTGCTCTACTATGACAACTACATCGTGGTTGATCCCGGCGACACCCCGCTAAAGGAAAAGCAATTGCTTTCCGAAGAGGAATACCGAGAAGCAAACGAAAACTATGGCGACGAAAGCTTCGTGGCCAAGATCGGTGCCGAAGGCATCCGCGACCTGCTTTGCAAGATCGATCTCCTTGAAACCCTCAAGACGCTGGAAGAGGCGATGATGAATACGCGCTCGAAGCAGACGCGCAAGAAACTCGTCAACCAGATGAAGGTGATGGAAGGGTTCATCAAGAGCAACTCCCGCCCGGAGTGGATTGTCCTCGAAGTACTGCCGGTCATTCCGCCGGACCTGCGCCCGCTGGTTCCGCTGGAAGGCGGACGTTTCGCGACATCCGACCTTAACGATTTGTACCGCCGCGTGATCAACCGCAATAACCGTTTGCGCACCCTGCTCGCGTTGAAGACGCCGGAAGTAATCATCCGCAACGAAAAGCGCATGCTCCAGCAGTCGGTCGACGCACTGTTCGACAACGGCCGCCATGGCCGCGCCGTTACAGGCCCAGGCAACCGTCCGCTGAAATCCTTGAGCGACATGCTCAAAGGCAAGCAAGGTCGTTTCCGCCAGAACCTGCTGGGCAAGCGCGTCGACTATTCCGGACGTTCCGTAATCGTGGTTGGTCCGACGCTCAAGCTGAACCAATGCGGCCTGCCGAAGAAAATGGCTTTGGTTCTTTTTGAACCGTTCATCATCCGCAAGCTGAAGGAGCGTGGCATTGTGCATACGGTCCGTAGCGCGAAAAAGATGATCGAACGCGAAGTCGACGAAGTTTGGGATATTCTCGACGAAGTGACCAGCGGCCACACCGTCATGCTCAACCGTGCGCCGACGTTGCACCGTTTGTCGATCCAGTCCTTCGAACCGATCTTGATCGAAGGCGAAGCGATCCAGCTTCACCCGCTCGTCTGTACGGCCTACAACGCCGACTTCGATGGTGACCAGATGGCCGTCCACGTCCCGTTGTCCGTAGAAGCGCAGGTGGAGTCGAAGACCCTGATGCTGGCGACCAACAACATCTTCTCGCCTTCGAGCGGAAAGCCGGTGACCACCCCGACGCAGGACATTGCGCTTGGTTGCTACTACCTGACTTCAGATTCCCAGCAATATTTGATGGAGCGCAAGAACGGCGTCAAGAAGGCCGAAGAGCGCATGCGGATCGTTGGCGATATAAACGAGTTGCACACCGCTTTTGACGAAGGCGTCGTGAAGTTGCATGACCGGATCCGGTACCGCAATCCCGACTACCAGCGCGAAACCCGCAACGGCGACGCAGAGCGTTCCGTCATCACTACCACCGTGGGCCGCGTCTTCTACAATGAAGTATGGCCTGCCGCGCTGGGCTTTGTAAACAAGACCGCCACCAAAAAGGTGGTTGGGAACATGATCGAACAGTGCTACGAGATTTCAGGCCACAACGAAACCGTCAAGGTGCTCGACCGCCTGAAAGACCTCGGATACGAATACGCAACGTTGTCCGGCCTGTCCATCGGGTTGTGCGATATGATCATTCCGCGGGACAAGGGCGAAATGATTGCCGTCGCCCGCAAGGATATCGGCGGGGTAGAGGCCAAGTACAAGAAGGGTCTCATCACGGAAGGCGAACGCTACAACATGATCATCGACATCTGGACGGACACGAACGATCGGCTGACCAACAAGCTGTTCGACGTGCTCGAAAAGAACGACGACCCGTTGAACAAGCAGTCGGTCAACGAACTCAACCCGGTATACGTCATGGTGGACTCCGGCGCTCGCGGTAGCCGCCAGCAGATCCGCCAGCTGGCCGGCATGCGCGGCCTGATGGCCAAGCCGTCCGGCGAAATTATCGAACGTCCGATTCTCTCGAACTTCCGCGAAGGTTTGTCCGTTTTGGAATACTTCATCAGTACGCACGGTGCCCGCAAAGGTTTGGCCGACACCGCGCTTAAGACCGCCGACTCCGGCTATCTGACCCGCAAGCTGGTCGACGTTTCGCACGACATTATCGTGACGGAAGAGGATTGCCATACGCTGAACGGTATTGAAGTCGGTGCGATCATCGAAGGCGACGACGAGCTCGTGGCCCTTGCAACGCGCATCATCGGCCGTACGGCGGCAGAAGACATCTGCAATCCGCACACACTCGAAGTGATCGTCGCCGCAGGCGAATTGATCGACAAGTATTCAGCCCGCAAGGTGGAAAGTTCCGGTGTGGAGCATGTGGTGATCCGCAGTGTACTGACCTGCGAATCCCGCCGCGGTATCTGCGCGAAGTGCTACGGAAAGAACCTGGCAACCGGCAAGCAGGCCGAACTTGGCCAGCCGGTCGGCATCATTGCCGCGCAGTCCATTGGCGAGCCTGGAACACAGTTGACCATGCGTACGTTCCACATCGGTGGTACGGCCAGTTCCGTATTCAAACAGCCGAAGATCACCGCGAAGGCTTCCGGTACGGTTAAGTATGAAAACCTTCGTTCCGTCAAGGTGGAGGACCACAATGTGGTGCTGAACAAGAACGGCAGCATCCTGGTTCTCGATGACGACGGCCGCGAGCTTGAGCGCTATGCGATGGTGATCGGCGCCCTCGTGTCCGTGGATGACGGGGCCCGGGTCACTGCCGGCACAACGTTTGTCCAGTGGGATCCGTACTCCGTTCCGATTCTGTCCGAACACACTGGCATCGTGGAGTTCCACGACTTCATCGAAGGTGTAACTGTCCAGAAGGGCGTTGACGAAGCCACGGGTATCGAAGGTTTGGTTGTCATGGAGCACAAGGAAGACCTGCATCCGCAGCTGGTGATCCGCGACAAGAAGGACAAGGACAAGGCAGGTTACTACTCCATCCCGGCCGGTGCACAGGTCATGATCAAGGAGAAGGGCATGGTCAGTGCCGGCTTCACGCTGGCTCGTACACCGCGCAAGACGGTTCGTACCAAGGACATTACCGGCGGTCTGCCGCGCGTGGCCGAGTTGGTTGAAGCACGTACGCCGAAAGAAGCCGCCGAGATCGCCAAGATCGAGGGTCTCGTGGAATTGGGCGGAATCGCAAAGGGCAAGCGCAAGTTGATTGTCCGCGACAGCGTGACCGGTGCGGAAGAGGAACACCTCATCCCGATGAACAAGCACGTGATCGTATTCCCGGGCGACTTTGTCCACAAGGGACAGCAGTTGACGGAAGGTCCGATTGTCCCGCAGGAACTGCTCGAAGTTTGCGGTCCCCAGGATCTTCAGGAATACCTGGTGAACGAAGTCCAGGCCGTCTATCGCCTCCAAGGTGTGGAAATCAACGACAAGCACATTGAAGTGATTGTTCGCCAGATGCTACGCAAGGTCAAAATCACCGACCCAGGCGATACCGAATTCCTTTGGGGCGAACAGGTCGAGAAGCAAACCTTCCAGGAAATCAACCAGAAGGCGATTGCAGAAGGTCGTCGTCCGGCGGAAGCTTCCCCGGTTCTGCTCGGCATCACCAAGGCCGCGCTCGAAACGGAAAGCTTTATTTCGGCGGCATCGTTCCAGGATACCACCCGCGTCTTAACAAAGGCGGCAACCCTGGGCATGATCGACCAATTGCGCGGTTTCAAGGAAAACGTGATCATGGGTCGACTGATCCCGGCGGGAACCGGTTTCGCGATGTACAAGGATATTAAACCGGTTAAACTCGGTGAGGAAATTTCGGTCGAAGACGCGCTGGGACTGGATCCGCTCGGAATCGACGATAAAAGTGTAGAAAGTTAAATCTTTCGCTTGCGGTGCAGGCGGCGGAACCATACTATCCGTCGCTTGTCTTTTTTAGGAAGGGATGTTTTATGCCAACAATTAATCAATTAGTTAGAAATCCGCGTACGATTGCCAAGAAAAAGAGCAAATCGCCCGCGCTGGCAACCTGCCCGCAGCGTCGGGGAGTTTGTTTGCTTGTAAAAACGCAGACCCCGAAAAAGCCGAACTCGGCTTTGCGCAAGGTTGCGCGTGTTCGCCTGACGAACGGACGCGAAATAAACGCCTATATTCCTGGCGAAGGACATAATCTTCAGGAGCACAGCATGGTATTGGTTCGTGGCGGCAGGGTGAAGGACTTGCCGGGCGTGCGCTACCATATCGTCCGTGGCGCCCTGGACTGCCTTGGTGTGAATGGCCGTATGCGCAGCCGTTCCAAGTATGGTGCAAAGAGACCCAAAGCGAAAAGCTAACGAGAGTTTGAACTATGGCAAGAAGACACAGAGCTGAACAACGGGAATTGCTTCCCGACCCGCGCTACGGAAACGAATTGGTCACGTACATGATCAATGCCGTGATGAAACGTGGCAAAAAATCCACCGCCGTTAAAATCGTGTACGGTGCGATCGAGGATATTAAAGATCAGATGAAGGACGCCGATCCGATCGAGGTGTTCACCCAGGCGATCGAAAACGTCACTCCGCGCCTTGAAGTGAAGTCCCGCCGTGTTGGTGGTGCAACCTACCAGGTTCCGTTGGAAGTTAAACCCAAGCGCCAAATTGCACTCGCCACCCGCTGGCTGATTCAGTTTGCCGGCAATCGCCGCGGCATTCCGATGCGCCGGGCGCTGGCCATCGAACTGATGGATGCCTATCGCGGCCAAGGCAACGGCATTAAAAAGCGCGACGACACGCATAAAATGGCCCAGGCCAACAAGGCCTTTGCGCACTACCGCTGGTAACGCGCAGTTCCAATCATGGAAAAACAGAATGTCGACCATCGTGAAACAGCAGAATAACAATGAAGCCAGGACTTCGGATTCCCCCCGGGAAGCCGAAGGCCGCGGCTGTGCTCTGTCTGATACACGGAACATTGGCATCATTGCGCATATCGACGCAGGGAAGACCACGACCTCCGAGCGCATCCTATTCTATAGTGGCAAAGTACATAAACTTGGCGAAGTGCATGACGGCACCGCCACGATGGACTGGATGATTCAGGAGCAGGAACGGGGCATCACCATTACCAGCGCCGCCACCACCTGTTTTTGGAAAAAGCACCAGATCAATCTTATCGACACGCCCGGCCATGTGGATTTCACGGTGGAAGTGGAGCGCTCGTTGCGCGTCCTCGACGGTGCGGTAGGCGTTTTTTGCGCGGTTGGCGGAGTGCAGCCCCAGTCCGAAACCGTTTGGCGCCAAGCCAAGAAATACAACGTTCCGCGTCTGGCATTCATCAACAAGATGGATCGCATGGGAGCCAACTTTGATGCGGTTGTCGATCAGATGCGCAGCAAGCTGTCCGCTCCGGTTGCTCCGATACAGCTTCCGTGGGGCTCGGCTGAAGATTTTAAAGGCGTGATCGACCTGATCAAAATGCGGGCGGTAACGTTTAGGGAAGATTCGCAAGGGTCGACGGTTGAATACGTCGGCATGCCGGCGGAGCTGGCCGTCAAGGCTGAGAAATCCCGTGCAGCGTTGATCGAACGTGTGGCCGAGCTCGACGAAGAACTGCTCGAAGCCTATATGGAAAACAGCGATGTGTCCGAAGTGGCTTTGATGGCCGCTATCCGGCGCACCACGATCGCCAACCAGCTAGTACCGGTGCTATGTGGATCGTCACTGAAGAATAAAGGTGTGCAGCCGTTGCTCGACGCCGTAGTTGATTTCCTTCCCTCCCCGGTTGACGTTCCCGCAGTGACGGGCATATCGCCCAAGACCGAAGAAAAAATTTCCCGCGAAACCAGCGATTTCGAGCCGCTCAGCGGGCTGGTTTTCAAAATGGCGACGGATAAGTTCGTCGGCAAGCTGGCCTTTGTTCGCATCTATTCCGGCCAGCTCAAAAAAGGCCAGAATATCTTCAACCCGCGCACACGCAAACGCGAACGTGTTGGACGTCTTCTGCGTTTGCATGCAAATACCCGAGAAGATGTCGACGTTCTCTATGCCGGTGAAATTGGCGGGATGTCGGGACAAAAACTATTCACGACCGGCGATACCATCTGCGCTGAAAACGACTTGATCCTGCTCGAAAACATCGTATTTCCAGAGCCTGTAATTTCCATGGCGATCGAGCCAAGGACGACGGCCGACAAGGATCACCTTGCAGACGCCTTGCGGGACCTCTCGGAAGAGGATCCAACCTTCCACATCTCTATCCACGAGGAGACCGGCCAAACCATTATTCAAGGGATGGGCGAGCTTCATCTCGAAATTATCCGGGATCGTATCCTGCGGGAATACAACGTGAAGGCCAGCGCTGGCCGACCGATGGTGGCGTACCGCGAAAGCATTCTAAAAACTGGTGCGGGCAGCTTTACATTTGATCGTGAAATCGGTGGACGGAACCATTTTGCAAGTCTCCGCCTTCAGGTTTCCCCGCGGTCGAAGGGAACGGGGAATTCGGTTGAGTTCGATGTTTCCTCTACCATCATTCCCCAGGAATACCGCAAAGCGATCGACGAGGGGATCAAGGATGCGCTGCTGACGGGTGTGCTCGGAAACTATGCCATCATCGACACGGCTGTAAAAGTGGTAGGCGGAGAAACGAGTCCGGTGGATTCTTCCGAAATGGCTTTCCGAACGGCAGCTGTCATGGCTTTGCGTGAAGCAATTTCAAGCGCCAGCCCGGCCTTGCTCGAGCCGATCATGATGCTGGAAATCAATAGCCCGGAAGAACACTTGGGCGAAGTGCTGGGCGATATCAATTCACGGCGCGGCCGGGTTCGCGAAATCAAATCTCTGGAAGACATACAAATTGTGCAGGCGGAAGTTCCGCTTGCTGAGGTTTTTGGATATGCAACGGCGTTGCGTTCATTAACAAAGGGTAGGGCAAGTTACACGATGGAACCGCTAGCGTTTGATCCGGTTCCCTCGTCCATGCAAGACTCCATCCTAAATCGGTGAGATAAATTATGAAAAATCAACGTATTAGAATCCGGCTGAAGTCGTTCGATCACAGAGTGCTCGACGTATCGGCCACTGAAATTGTCGAAACCGCCCGGCGGACGGGTGCCCGTGTGGCAGGCCCGATTCCGCTGCCGACGCGGATTGAGCGGTTCACGGTCAACAGAAGTCCCCACGTGAACAAGAAATCGATGGAACAGTTCGAAATCCGGACGCACAAGCGCTTGCTGGATATCATCGACCCAACCATTAAAACGGTCGACGAACTCAAAAAGCTTAATCTGCCGGCAGGGGTGGATATCACGATTAAAATCTAAGTGGTGGCATTATGAAGGGTTTAATTGGAAAAAAACTAGGGATGACCTCCGTCTACGACGAAGCCGGGACTGCGGTTCCGGTGACGGTTATCGAAGCAGGTCCGTGTGTTGTTGTTCAGCAGAAGAACAACAAGAAAGAAGGCTACTCCGCCATTCAGCTGGGTTTTGCAGACCAGAAGGAACAGCGTATGATCAAGCCGGCGCTCGGACATTTTAAAAAGGCGGGAGTTTCCGCCAAACGTGTTCTTCGCGAATTCCGCGTCGAGGATTCGGCACAAGTTGCAGTAGGCGATGTAATCAATGCGAGCGCCTTTGCTGAAGTCAACTTTGTGGATGTCACCGCAACCAGCAAGGGTCGCGGGTTCCAGGGCGTTGTCAAACGCTATGGCTTTGGCGGCGGTCGTGCCAGCCACGGTGGTGGCTGGGAACGCCGTCCGGGTTCGATCGGTATGTGCGAACATCCGGGACGCGTTTTCAAGGGCAAGAAGATGCCGGGACAAATGGGCGACTACCGCGTGACTACCCAGAATCTCAAGGTCATCCAGGTTCGTCCTGAAGAAAACCTGATTTTCATCAAGGGTTCGATCCCCGGTGCGACCGGCGGTATCGTTGTGATCAAAGAAGCGCTCAAAAGGAAGTAAACGAGGAAGACCATGAGCAAATTACCTTTAAAAAACATTAAGGGAGACAGCGTCGGCGATTACGAAGTCGCGGATAATCTCCTCGTTCTGGACAAGGGCAGCCAGGCGGTTCACGAAGCCGTTGTTGCCTTTCAGGCCCACCAGCGTGCAGGTACAGCCTCCACCCTGAGCAAAACCAATGTTTCCGGCAGCGGCAAAAAACCGTGGAAGCAGAAAGGCCTTGGCCGTGCGCGTGCCGGCTATAAGCAATCACCGGTATGGCGTGGCGGTGCCGTGGCCCATGGTCCGCACCCGCGCAAGTACCACAAGAAGGTTTCCAAAAAAGTCGGCCAACTGGCCTTCCAACGGGCTTTCAGCGCCAAGATCGAGCAAGGCGAACTTACCGTTATCGAGAATCTGGCTTTTGCCACGCCGAAAACCAAGGAGTTTACGGTCGTGTTGAAAAACCTGGGATTGGACCGGGGCGGATTGTTTATCGTCGACGCCAACAACGACAACGTCCTGTTGGCTTCCCGCAATATTCCGAAAGTGGAAATCGTCACGGCCGCGCTTGCCAATACCTACCAGCTGCTACGCTACAAGAACGTGATTGTGACCAAGGCCGGCATGGAAGTGCTTGAAAAACGCCTGGCGTAATAAGGAATCGACGATATGAAGAATTCAGCCGATGTAATTAAAAAGGTTTTGTTGACGGAAAAGGGTACACGCCTATCTGAGGAGCAGAATAAATACCTGTTCCGCGTGGCCAGGGAAGCCAATAAAATTGAAATCAAGAAGGCAGTGGAAGAGCTTTTTAATGTCCGTGTTATGGCCGTCAATACGATGCGCCGAAAAGGCAAGAAAAAGCGCGAACGCACTGCCCATTTTGGAACGACTGCTTCGTGGAAGCGTGCAGTGGTTACCGTGCATGTAGAAGATAAAGACCGTTTGAGTCTGATCTAAGGAGTTTGCTGCAATGGGTTTGAAAAAACATAAACCAACAACACCGAGCCGTAGGCATATGGTGTTGTCCGACTTCGCCGACATTACCAAGTCGACGCCCGAACGCTCGCTGGTCAAAGCCCAGCGGAGCAAGGCTGGCCGCAACAGTGCTGGCCGTATCTCGGTTCGCCATCGTGGCGGCGGGCACAAGCGCCGCTACCGCTTGGTTGACTTCAAGCGCGAAAAGTTTGGCATTCCCGCCAAGGTTGCCTCGATCGAGTACGATCCGAACCGCTCGGCGCGAATCGCCTTGCTGCATTATGCAGACGGTGAAAAACGCTATATCATCGCACCGGCCGGGCTCATGGTGGGAACCACCCTTGTGTCTGGACCCGATGCGGAACCGGCGGTGGGTAATGCGTTGCCGCTTTCAAAAATCCCGTTGGGGATGGCAATCCACAATGTCGAGTTGATTGCCGGCAAAGGAGCACAGGTTGTTCGTTCTGCTGGAACGTCCGCACAGCTGATGTCGCGCGAAGAAGATTTTGCGCACATCAAGATGCCGTCGGGCGAAATTCGACTGGTGCGCACGAATTGTCTGGCGACGATCGGCCGCGTGGGCAATGTGGACCACAACAACATCGTGATGGGCAAGGCAGGCCGCAAGCGCTGGCTGGGTATCCGTCCGACCGTCCGTGGTGTTGCGATGAACCCGGTCGACCATCCGATGGGTGGTGGTGAAGGCCGCACCTCTGGTGGTGGCCACCCGCAATCGCCGTGGGGTCTGCTATCCAAGGGCAAACGTACCCGCGATAAGCATAAAGCGACCAACAAGTACATTGTCGAGCGGAGGAAGAAATAGTTATGTCACGTTCATTGAGAAAAGGTCCTTTCGTTGAGGCTAAACTGGTCAAGAAGGTGCGGAAGATGGAAGACGGCGGTCGCAAGATGCCGATCAAGACATGGGCGCGCAGATCCATGATTGTTCCTGAATTTGTTGGCCATACCTTCAACGTTCACAATGGCAAGGTATTCGTTCCGGTTTTCATCACGGAAAACATGGTAGGTCACAAATTAGGAGAGTTTTCTCCCACCCGCGGTTTCAGAAGCCACGGTATGGCAACGGAAAAGACCACCAAGTAATTTTTTTCAGTAAAAACTGGATTTTGGGAATTAGTAACGTACACTGTCCGCCCTTTACACCGTGGACAAAATCGAGAGTGAGAGCACTATGGAAGTGTCAGCAACAACCAAATATGTGAAAATGTCGCCTACCAAGGCGCGCGATTTGGCAAACGAAATCAAGGGTTTGCCGGTTGCGGAAGCATTGCGCATCACCGAGTTTAATGCTCGCAAGGCTGCTCTTCAGATTGGAAAGACCTTGAAGTCGGCGATAGCAAATGCCGAGAACAACGAGGGCCTTCCGGTCGACAGCCTGTATGTCAAGAATGCAATCGTGGATGGGGGACCGATGATGAAGCGTTTTCGTCCCCGTGCAAGAGGTATGGCGAGTCCGATCCAAAAGAAGACCAGCCATGTAACCATAATTTTAACCGACAACGCGTAGTTGACGAAAGGAGACCGTTTTGGGTCAAAAAGTAAATCCAATTGGACTCAGGCTCGCTCTGAACAAAGACTGGCGCTCGCGCTGGTTCGCCGATAAGCGGGACTTTGGCAAGTTGCTGAAGGAAGATATTGAAATCCGCAAGATGGTCGCCGACCGTCTGAAAGATGCGGCAGTTTCGGATATCTACATCGAGCGTTATGCCAACCGTATCCGCATCACCATCAAAACGGCTCGTCCGGGTTTGGTGATCGGGCGCAAAGGCGAAGATATCGATAAGCTGCGCGAGGTTCTTGCCAAAAAGACGGGCAAGGAAATCTATGTCGAAATCGCCGAAATCAAGAAGCCTGATCTCGATGCCCAGCTTGTGGCGGTGAATGTCGCCATGCAGCTTGAACGTCGTGTTTCCCATCGCCGCGCCATGAAGCGTGCTTTGCAGATGGCCATGGAAAACGGTGCCCTTGGAATCAAGATTCTGATCGGTGGCCGATTGAATGGTGCCGAAATTGCGCGTTCGGAAAGCTATAAGGAAGGAAAGATTCCCCTGCATACGCTCCGCGCCAACATCGACTACGGAACAACAGAGGCGAATACCGTTGCAGGGATCATCGGAATCAAGGTGTGGATCTGCAAGGAAGAAGAAACGAAAGCTTAGGAGTTTGACCCATGCCTTTGATGCCGAAAAAAGTTAAATTTAGGAAAGTCCAGCGCGGCTCGCGTGGCGGTCTCGCCACGACGGGGAACAAGCTGGCCTATGGTGAGTACGGTCTTCAGGCCTTGGAACGCGGATGGATCACTGCCATCCAGATCGAAGCGTGCCGCGTGGCTGCCAACCGTGCAATGAAACGTAAAGGGAAGTTGTGGATCCGCATTTTCCCCGATAAGCCGATTACGAAGAAGCCGTTGGAAGTTCGTATGGGTAAGGGAAAGGGCGCCGTTGACCAATGGGTTGCCGTGATCAAGCCTGGAACGATGCTTTTCGAACTGGATGGAATTCCAGAAGCGTTGGCCAAGGAATGCCTGCGGCTCGCTGCAACCAAACTACCCGTTCGAGTCCGCTTTATCCAGCGGCATTCTCACGACTAACCGACAGGGTTTGCTATGAAGGTAAAAGAACTTAAAGAAATGACGATGGAAGAGCTGGACCAACAGCTGGCGGACATCAAAAAGGAGCAGTTCAATCTGCAGCTTCAACACGTGTCCGGCCAACTTGAAAATCCGGCGCGCGTGAAAGAGCTCCGCCGCACGGTCGCCCGCATCAAAACCATCCAGAACCAAAAAGTGGAAGGGTAAAGGTATGGAAGAGGCTAAAAGACATTTGAGAAAGACACGCGAAGGCCGCGTATGCAGCGACAAGGGAAACAAGACGATCATCGTGCTGATTGAGCGTCGCGTTCGCCATCCGTTGTACGGGAAGGAAATCCGCATTACAAAGAAGGTTCACGCCCACGACGAAGAAAACCGTGCAAAGGTTGGAGACGTGGTTCGCGTGATGGAAACCCGCCCGCTCAGCCGCTTGAAGCGCTGGCGTTTAGTGGACATTATTTCTGTATCTTCTAAATAGGTGAAACGCGATGATTTTGGAACAAACACGTTTAAAAGTGGCGGATAACTCGGGAGCGCGCAGTGTCATGTGCATTCGCGTTCTGGGAACCAAGCGCAAGTTTGCGCGGGTTGGCGAAGTTATCCGGGTATCAGTGAAGGAAGCCCAGCCCAATGGTGTGGTCAAGAAGGGTGATGTCTGCAAGGCCGTCATTGTCCGTACAAAGAGCACCATCCGCCGTGCCGATGGATCCTGCCTGCGGTTCGACAGCAACGCGGCCGTGATTGTCGACGACAATGGAAACCCGCGCGGCACCCGCATTTTCGGGCCAGTTGCCCGCGAGTTGCGCGAAGCCGACTTCATGAAGGTTGTATCGCTCGCACCGGAAGTGCTGTAGGCGTTTTAGAGGATTGTAAAAATGAACAAGACAGCAAAATGCCACATCAAGAAAGGCGATAGCGTTGTAGTGATCGCCGGGGATGACAAAGGTAAAACCGGTAAAGTCCTGCAGATCACGACGCAAGCGCGCGCCTTGGTCGAAGGGGTTAACTTTATGAAGAAACACATGAAGAAGACACAGGATAATCCGCAGGGCGGCGTCGTGGAACGGGAAGCACCAATTGCTGTTTCCAATTTGAAAGTGTCGGTCTAAAGGTTCCAGCGATTGGAACAGGAATTTTGGAGGACGGGTCGATGATCCCCACTATGAAAACCAAATATAAAGATGTGGTAGCCCCGGCACTGATGAAGAGCCAAGGCTATACGAATAAAATGCAGGTGCCGGCACTGAAGAAAATCGTGCTCAACCTATGTGTGTCGGTTGCGCATGACCGCGATACGTTGCAGGCTGTTGCCGATGACCTCGGAAAGATCACTGGACAGCGTGCGGTGATCACGAAAGCGAAAACGAGTGTTTCGAACTTCAAACTGCGCGAGGGCATGTCGATTGGTGCCAAGGTCACGTTGCGTAACGACCGGATGTATGAGTTCATGGATCGCCTGGTCAATGTTGCGTTGCCGCGTATCCGCGACTTCCGCGGAATTCCGGGCAACTCGTTCGACGGGCAGGGGAACTATTCCATGGGCTTGCAAGAGCAGACGGTGTTTCCTGAAATCGATCCGGACAAGGTTAAGAAGGTTCACGGAATGGATATCACGTTCGTAACTTCGGCGAAGAGCGATGTTGAAGCTCGGGAGCTTCTCAAACTCATGGGAATGCCGTTTGCGACGGTCAAATAACAAGCGAAGGTGTAAAAATGGTTTTAACCGATCCAATTGCAGACATGTTGACCCGCATTCGCAACGCGAATATGGCGGAAAAGAAGGTTGTGCAGATGCCGCATTCCAAAATGAAGAGCGAGCTTGCACGCCTGTTGAAATCGGAAGGTTTCATCAAGGACTACATCATGGAAAACCAGGATGGAAAAAGCGTCCTGAATGTCTTCCTGAAATACACGGCCGAACGCGAGCCGATCATTCAGGGCCTGCGCCGTATCAGCAAGCCAAGCTGCCGGAAATATGTCGCCTCGACCGAGGTGCCGCGTGTGCTGGGCGGGATCGGAATCGCGATCCTGAGTACGTCGTCCGGTGTAATGACCGACAAAGAAGCCAGAAAACAAAAAGTCGGGGGCGAAGTCCTCTGCTATGTTTGGTAGTAAGATTGGGGTTTAGTTATGTCTAGAATAGGAAAACAGCCGATTTCGATTCCCAGTGGTGTAACAGTCGCAGTGGCTGGGCAAACCGTAACGGTTAAGGGTAGCAAGGGAGAATCTTCCTACACGGCTCCATCATGCGTTTCGGTCAATGTAGAAGGCAACTCTGTTGAGGTTGCCCGCACGGACGCTTCCAAGATGGGTGTGGCCATGTTCGGCACG
>JAIPJC010000066.1 GCA_021734345.1 Kiritimatiellales bacterium
ACATGGGTTTCGTCTTGTTTTCCATGTTCAGCCTGAATATCATGACGGCCTTGAAAGTAAAAGAGAGTGGTCATCGTAACGGCGAAAGGAAAAAATGATTCTTAAAGTAATTATCTTGGTGGCATGGATGGTTGTAAGCGTTCTCTCCGTCAATGCGATGGATCGCAGCCTTCGGGTCTACATTCTGGATTATGAAGTGAAGCGTCCGCGCATCCTTCGCACGATCATCATCGCGATGATTTGGTTGGCCATCACTTTGGCCTGTCTCGTAAAACTCGTTGTAGGCAAGTAGCAGGGTTTCCCGGAACCAGCCGGCAATGTTTAAACCCGCCAATAGGCGAGGAATTCGACGTTGCCTGCCGGTCCGGTGATGGGCGAGGTGCAGAGTCCCATCCACTGGAAGCCTAGCTCTTCGGTGCCGAACGTTTTTATTTTCTCGATCACTTCTTGGTGGATCGCGGGATCGCGTACGACGCCGCCTTTTCCAACCTGCTCCTTGCCCGCCTCGAACTGTGGTTTGATGAGCGAGACGATATGCCCGCCGGGTTTCATCAGGTTCTTGAGCGGCGGCAGGATGTTGGTGAGCGAGATGAAGGAGGTGTCGATGGAGCAGAAGTCGGCCTGCTCGGGAATGTCCGCTTCGGTCAGGTAGCGCGCGTTGGTGTTTTCCATCACGATGACGCGCGGGTCTTCGCGCAGCTTGTAGTGCAGCTGGTTGGTGCCGCAGTCGACGGCGTAGACCTTGACCGCGCCGTGCTGGAGCATGAAGTCGGTAAAGCCGCCGGTGGATGAGCCAATGTCGAGGCAGACCGCTCCGGCGAGGTCGAAACCAAACTGCTTGTGCGCCCCTTCGATCTTGAGACCGCCGCGGCTGACATATCTTTCCTGCTCCTTCACAAAGAGCTCTACGTCCTCGGGAAAGGCGTGGCCCGGTTTGGTGGCAAGCTCTTCCTTCACCCGCACCATCCCGGCACGGATCAGCCGCTGGGCCTGTTCGCGGCTTTCGGCCATCCCGCGCTGAACCAGTAGTTGGTCTAATCGAATTTTCTTCATGGATGCTATTAACAAACGACGGGCAGGAATGAATCAACCCTAATCGGATAGTTTGACCCAGCTCCCTCAAGCCCGCTTTGAAGGAACCCCGTATTGCAATCCTTGCCGACCTTGACTACCTTCCCATGACTGGCGTCAAACGACGCCTATATCGGAGTAAACCTATGAAAACGATCAAAGGAAGTTGCCACTGCGGGGCCGTGAAATATGAAAGCCAAGGCCGGGTGCTTCGGTTTGTGGATTGTCATTGTCCCGACTGCCGCAAGACATCGGGTTCGGCTTTTGGAGCGGTGCTTGCGGTCGAGGCGGCGGGGTTCAGGCTTGTCGAGGGGGATGCGATGCTTGTTCCCTACGAATCCTCTCCAGGGAAAAGCCGGTGCTTCTGCAAAAAATGCGGATCGCACGTTTTCGCCCGTTTGGACAGCAAGCCGGAAATAGTGCTGATCCGGGCAGGTTCGCTGGACGATGATCCGGAAGTCCGGCCCCAGGCGCATATCTGGGTCAGGGCCAAGGCGCCGTGGCACGAGATCCACGACGATATCCCGCAGTATCAGGAGGGGTTTCCTCCGAAATGAACTACATTTGCGGAAGCAACGCAGGAGATAGACCATGAAGTCCGATAGCTATGCACGTATTGCAATTGTGACCGGTGCCACGTCTGGAATCGGCGAGGCAACAGCGCGGAAGTTTGTCGCTTCCGGGTTTGGAGTGGTTGGCGGCGGTCGCAACGTCGCGAAACTGTCGGCGCTTGAACAGGAGCTTGGTTCCGGATTCCGCGGGGTGGCTGGCGATGCCGCGGACAACGATGTTCTGGAGAGCTTCTTTGCCGCGGCCAACGAACACTTTGGCAAGGTGGCCGATATCGTTGTTGTAAATGCAGGACGTGGGTTGGGCGGGTCGGTCAGGGATGCCGAACTCGCGCAATTCAATGAGATCCTGCGGATCAACGTGAGCGGCGCCTTCGCGCTTATGCAGCAAGCGGCCAGGAAGATGGTGGAATCCCAGCGAAGCGCCTTTCCCAAGTCGGCGGCCGACATAGTTATCGTCGGATCGGTCGTTGGGCGGCACATATCGCCGTTCAGTGCAGCCTATGGAGCCACGAAACATGCCGTGCATGCCTTGGCGGAGGGGCTGCGGCGGGACGTGGGTCCGAAAGGCATCCGTGTTTCCTTGGTCGAGCCGGGGATTGTGCTGAGTGGATTTCAGGCGGCAGCGGACTACAGCGACGAAATGGTGAACACCTTCAAGGACAAGTTCGGTCCCTTGCTGGAAGGGTGCGACGTGGCCGACGCCATATACTTTATAGTCACTCAGCCTCCCCATGTGCATATCAGCGACATCGTCGTTCGGCCTACTCGCCAGGACTATCCATGACCGGATTGTATATCCATGTTCCCATCTGCATATCGCGGTGCCGCTATTGCGATTTCTACAAGGTGACGCCGAACGAATGGGACCATGTCGCGCTCTTTATCCAAAGTTTGGAGGCCGAGTTTCGCAGGCTCCCCTCCGACTTTACGCCGGATACGGTTTTCATCGGAGGCGGAACCCCGACGGCGTTGGAGCCAAACAATCTGGCGACGTTGTTCGATGCGCTTCATCGGACGATCAACCTTTCGAACGTGGTCGAGTTTACCAGCGAGGCTAATCCCGGAACCCTGACGCCGGAAAAGTTGGCCATCTTGCGGGCGGGGGGTGTCAACCGGGTGTCGATCGGCGTGCAGTCCTTCAACGACAAAGCGCTGCGGTTGCTCGGGCGCATCCATAAAGCCGATCAGGCCATCGATGGTTATCGCATGCTGCGCGACGCCGGGTTTGAAAACGTGAACATTGACTTGATCCAAAGCATTCCCGGCATGACCCCGGACGATATCCTAGCCGACGCCCGCATCGTTGCCGGACTCGAGCCGGAGCATATTTCATACTACAACCTCATCTATGAACCCGGCACTCCGATGACCCACGACCGCGATACTGGCCGGATTGTCCCGCCCGGCGACGACGAGGAGGCGGATAACTATTTCGCGGTAAAGCATCTATTGGAGGGGGCGGGCTACGGGCACTATGAAACCTCCAACTTTTCCAAGCCTCGGAAGGAATGCCTGCACAATGTGCTCTACTGGCAGGGTGGTGAATATTTTGGCTGCGGCCCATCGGCGCACTCGCACTGGCAGGGCGCGCGCTACGGGAACATCCGCGATTTGCAGGGCTACTGCGACCGCCTGCTGAAAAATGAAGCGCCGTTCGATGAAGTCGAACGGCTTTCGCCGGAGGACAAGGCGCGCGAGACGCTGGTGATGTGGCTGCGCATGACGGACGGGGTTGATCTTGCACAGTTCGAGCAGCTCACCGGCTTCGCGATCGAGGCGCTCTGCGGGGCGGCGGTGGACGGCATGGTGGACGAACGCTTGCTCCAACGATCGGAAAACCGGCTGGCCTTGGCAAAGGAAGCGTTGTTCATCAGCAACTCGGTTTTCAGCGAACTCCTTTAGTTTGCTAAAAACCTGCCTTTTGGTCTTGCAAAGCCGACGGAAATACATACATTCCCATGCTCTTGTTGAGCCGAATTAGATTTTCAGGAATATATTACAGAGGTACTTACGATGGGCAGAGAATGTGCAATTACAGGGAAAAAGACCATTACCGGGCGTAGCATTATCCGTAAGGGTCTGGCGAAGAAAAAAGGCGGAATTGGTCTACACGTGACCAGCGCAACCAAGCGCACGTTCAAAGCGAACCTTCAGCGGGTTCGCATCAAGGATGAAAACGGCACCGTGAAGCGCGTCTGGGTTTCCGCCAAGGCGATCAAGTCCGGCAAGGTTCAAAAAGCATAAGTTTCCAACGCATTGGAAATCGCAAACCGTCCTCGTTGAGGGCGGTTTTTTTTATGTGCACTCGGAGGTTATGCATAAAAAAACACCCCGCGTTAACGGGGTGTCGGGTCTTTCAACAAAAACGGGTCGGTTTACCAGCTGGCCTTGGTCATGCCGGGAATCAGTCCCTGCGAAGCCATTTCGCGGAGGGTAATGCGGGAGAGGCCAAACTTGCGGTAGACGGCACGCGGACGACCGGTGACGGAGCAACGGTTCATAATGCGGTTTGGGTTGGCATCGACCGGCAGCTTGCGCAGTTTGCGAACGGCAGCCATCCGGTCTTCGGGGGACGTCAACGGGTTTTTAATGGTTATTTTGAGGTCAGTGCGTAGGGTGCGGTATTTGGCGGCACACTTGATGCGCTGTTCGTTTTTAGCGATTTTGCTTTTTTTTGCCATATATCTATAATTCCTTTTTGTTGAAAGACCCGGATAAAACATAAAAGCGCGTGGGCGTGCAATACTAAAGAATGAAAAATATGCGGCTATTCGGCGTCGTATCGCTTGCGGGGAAGATGCTTGCGGCCTTTTTAGTCTTGCAAGCAAGGGGCATAACCGTGTTTTGTACCGATCAACCCCAAATTTGAACACGGAGAGTTTATGGCGACCGCAAAAAAAGCAACGAGTGCAAAACTGAAGATCGGAACGAAGACGATCGATCTTCCTGTTTTTTATGGATCGGAAAACGAGGGAGCGATCGATATCCAGTCGCTGCGAAAGGAGACCGGATTCATCACCTATGATCCTGGGTTTGGCAACACCGGCTGCTGCAAAAGCGATATTACGTTCATCGATGGCGAGAAGGGTATTTTGCACTATCGCGGCTACGACATCAACGATTTGGCTGAACACTGCGAGTTCATCGATGTCGCCTATTTGCTGGTGCATGGAAAACTGCCGAACGAGAAACAGCACTTGAGTTTCTCCAAGCACCTCAACCACCACTCGATGCTGCATGAAGACATGCATCACTTTTTCGACAACTATCCCGACCACGCGCATCCCATGGCTACGCTCTCTGCCATGGCCGTTTCGCTCTCTTCCTTCTATCCAGAATTGGAGCAGACCAAAAAGGAAAGCATCGACATGATGGTGACGCGCCTGATTTCAAAGCTACGCACCATCGCGGCGTTTTCCTATAAGAAGTCGATCGGCCATCCCATGGTCCAGCCGCGCCATGACCTGAAATACTGCGAAAACTTCCTGAACATGATGTTCTGGACTCCGGTAAACGACTACAAGCTGGATCCGGTCTGTGTCAAAGCCTTGAACAAGCTGCTGATCCTGCATGCCGACCATGAGCAGAACTGCTCGGCGTCGGTGGTCAAGATGGTCGGTAGCGCCGAAGCCAACCTGTATGCATCGATCTCGGCCGGCATCTGCGCGCTGTGGGGCCCGTTGCACGGCGGAGCCAACCAGCATGTGATCGAAATGCTCGAAACTATTCTCAAGCGCGACAAGGGCAATATCAAAAAAGTCATCGAACGTGCCAAGGATAAGAACGACCCGTTCCGCCTGATGGGGGTCGGACACCGGGTCTACAAGTCCTACGACCCGCGCGCCAAGGTCGCCAAGCAGATGTGCAAGGATGTGCTGGCCAAGCTCGGTGTAAACGATCCGCTGGTTGATCTGGCCCAGAAGTTGGAAGAAGCGGTGTTGGCGGACGACTACTTCCAGAGCCGGAACCTGTATCCGAACATCGACTTCTATACGGGCCTGACCTATCGCGCGATGGGCATCCCAACCAACATGTTTACGGTGCTTTTCGCCATAGGCCGCATTCCCGGCTGGATTGCCCAGTGGCTTGAAATGAAGGAAGATCCGGATGGCCGGATCGGCCGCCCGCGCCAGATCTATACCGGACCCACGTTGCGCAGTTTCGAATAAACCACCAATGAGTTTTCCCATGAGCAAGGACAGGACAAAAGGCCACGCCAACCATGACGCCATCGAGCTGCGGTTCCTCGAAAAGGTCGCCGCCCGCTTGCCTGAAGACCTCGACGTTCTACAGGCGCTGGCGGATCTCTATACCCGGACCGGTAAATTCGAGAAGGGGCTGGCCATGGATATCCAGCTTAGCCAGCAGCTTCCGAACGACGACCTGGTATGGTATAACCTCGGCTGCTCCTATGCGCTCACCAACCATCCCGACGAAGCCTTCGATGCGCTCTCCAAAGCCATTGAACTCGGCTATGACGACTACGATTGGATGAAGACCGATTCGGACCTCAACGGGCTGCATCGCGACCCCCGCTTCGAATCGCTCCTCAGCTGGCTCTATACTACCTGCAACGAAGAGGATTTTTAGTCCCGTTGTCTCGTCGCTGGAGTTGGATCACTGCCGGTAGCCGCGCGGGGTTTTACCCGTCTCCTTTTTAAATATTCGGCTAAAGGCCTGCGGCGATCCAAAACCTGCTTCTTCCGCAATTTCGGCAATGGGCAGCGAGGTGGTTCGCAACAAAGCCATGGCGCGGTTGAGCCGGTAGTTCTGAACGTAGGCTCCCAGCGGGATGCCGGCCGCCTCCTTGAAGAGCGTACGTAACCGCGATTCGGACAGGTTCAGTTCCTTTGCCAGGTCGCCGACCACGACGGTGCGTCCTCGCCATTCCGACATGAGCCGGTTGACCGTGCGCAATAGGCTGTCGCGTGGTTCCGTCGGTCGGCTTGTGTCCGTGGATTCCCCGACTTCCTTCAGCGCCAGCAGTAACCGCATCAGTGTGACCTGAAGCACTTCTTCCTGCACATCCGCTTTCTGCCACTCGGCCAGCAAAGCATCCAATGCTTGTTGTGTAATATCGCTGGTTTCCAATACCCGGTTCCGCAACGGTTCAAGAAAAGCCGCCGTCTTGAGCTCGAACGTGCAGAATAGCCAGTGCAGCTTCGGCGATGCCAGTTGGCTGAAGTGATGGAACTGGTAGGGCAGGATCAACAGGGTTTGGCCGGGGCGGAACGCCAGCGAGCGGTTGTCGACATGCACCTGCCCCGGGGTTTCAAGATTGAACGTCAGAACAAAGCGGTGGTGCGAGCGGTTTTGCAGCGCGGCTTGTTGGAGCGTCTCTTTTGAGGCGCGCATGAACAGCAGGATATGGGTCGGGGTCGACAGTTGGTGTTGGCCCATGCCGGTAAAGTAGTCTACGGGTTCCTCAAGTTCGGGATAACGCATGGCCGTAGAATGCACTGATATTTAGAAAAGTCAATAATGTTAAATAGTAGTCTAAAATGATAAAATATTGATCTTTATGGAAATGCTGCACCGAGGCACCGTTACCTTCACAAAGTTGAAGCAGGAGAACCGATGGACATCGAAGTAATGATTGAAGCTGAGCTGGATCCGGGATTTGTGCCCGCCGTGCTTTGGAATAGAACCTACCAAGCGCGCGTGGAGGCATCGGCGCAGCCAATCGATGTGGCGCTGGCTTTGGTGCGGCCGGATCAAACTTGCTCCGTCTATGAAACGCGCATCCTTCCACCTACCGCCGCCACCGATCTGCTCAACCTGCGCTACATCGAACGGATTCTTAAATTCCTGCTCTGGCAGCGCGGCGGTTTCCAGGTGTTCATCGCCGGGTGCGACACCTTGGCGGCTCAGCTGGCCTCCATCTTTTCGGCTACGGGCGCCCGCCGGTTCGACTTCGATTTCTTCGGCGAAAAAATCTATGGCCGTCCGTTGGAGATCGTGGCCTGCGCATTCGCGGAACTCCCGCCATCGAACGAGGTGACCATGCCGCTGGGTCGCCACCTAGACGGATGCCGGATCGGGTTCGACCTCGGCGGCAGCGACCGTAAATGCGCGGCGGTCATCGACGGGAAGGTGGTCTTTTCCGAAGAGGTGGAATGGAATCCCTATTTTGAAAGCAACCCCGACTACCACATCGCCGGCGTCAACGACACGCTGAAACGCGCGGCGGCCCACCTGCCGCGCGTCGATGCGATCGGCGGCAGCGCGGCGGGGTGCTACGTGAACAACGAAGTGCGCGCCGCATCGCTCTTCCGCGGGGTTGCCCCGGCAGATTTCGAAGCCAAGGTGCGGCGCATGTTTGTCGACCTGAAGAAGGAGTGGGGCAACATCCCGTTCGAAGTCGTCAACGACGGCGAAGTGACGGCGCTGGCGGGTTCGATGTCGATGAACGAAAATGCCGTGCTCGGCCTGTCGATGGGAACCAGCCAGGCCGTGGGCTATGTGACGCCCGATGGCAACATTACCCCGTGGTTGAACGAGCTGGCCTTTGCTCCGGTGGACTACCGCGAAAATGCGCCGGTCGACGAATGGTCGGGCGATGCCGGTTGCGGCGTGCAGTATTTTTCGCAGCAGGCCGTGGCACGGCTCGCGCCGCTGGCCGGGTTTGATTTCCCATCCGGCATGCCGTTCCCCGAACAGCTGGTGGAAGTCCAGAAACACATGGCGGCCGGCGATGGACGCGCGGCGAAAATCTATTCCACCATCGGCACCTATCTCGGCTACGCCATAGCCCACTACGCCGACTTCTACGACATCCGCAAGATGCTTCTGCTCGGCCGTGTCACCAGCGGGCAGGGTGGCAACATCATCATCGACAAGGCGCAGGAAGTGCTCCACGCTGTTTTCCCGACACTCGAAAAGCAGATCGAAATCACAACCCCGAACGAGCAGGACAAGCGGCACGGACAGGCCGTGGCCGCCGCCAGCTTGCCGATGATTGGAGGAAAGCCATGAACCCGTATCTCGAATTTGTAGAATCGATCCAGACTGGCATTGCCGCCGCGCGCGGAATTTTCGTCTCGGGAAAAACAGAGCCGGTTTCTTCCGGTTCCTGCGTGCTGCTATTTTCGCCGCACCCGGACGATGAGTGCATCACGGGGTTGCTGCCATTGCGGCTGATGCGCGAGGCGGGCAAACGCATCATCAACATCCCCGTCACCTTCGGCAGCAACGTGGCGCGGCAGGCTGGACGGGCGGAAGAACTTAAAAACGCGTGCGCCTACCTCGGCTGGGAAAACTTTACCAGAGCGGGAAACGTCCAGCCGTTGGACGTCGCCGACGTGGTTGCCATCCTGAAGCAATTCCTGCCGGAAATCATGTTCATGCCGCATGCCCATGATTGGAACTCGCGGCATATCGAGACTCATTTCCTGGTCGAGAAGGCCCTCAAGAAAATGGGAGCTGGTTTTTCCTGCACCGTGGTGGAGACCGAGTTCTGGGGGGCGATGGACGACCCGAACCTGATGGTTGAAGGCGATGCGCAAACCGTGGCTGATCTGGTTGCCGCAACCTCGCTGCACGTCGGGGAAGTGGCGCGCAATCCATATCACCTGCTGCTACCGGCCTGGATGCAGGACAACGTCCGGCGCGGCGGCGAGCTCGTCGGCGGACAGGGCGGCGCGGTGCCGGATTTTAGTTTCGCCACGCTCTACCGGGCGCGCAAGTGGCAAGGCGGCGAATGGGTGGAATTATTTCAGAACGGCAAAACACTGGCGATGGGCGCCGAAAATCTAAGGGAGATATTCTAATGGAAATCATTATTCAATCCGATGCCGTTGCGGCTAGCCGGGCGTCGGCCCGACTGGTGGCTAGACTTGTGCGGGAAAAACCGAATGCGGTGCTGGGACTGGCAACCGGCAGTACGCCGTTGATGCTCTATAAGGAAATGATCCGGTTGCACAAGGAGGAAGGCCTCGACTTCAGTAGGGTCGCCACTTTCAACCTCGATGAATATATCGGTCTCGAAAAAGACCATCCGCAGTCCTACTACACCTTCATGTGGGAAAACCTGTTCAGCCAAATCAACATCAAGCCCGAAAACGTGCATCTGCCCGACGGCATGGCCAAAGACGTTCCAGCCAGCTGCGCCGCGTACGAGCAGGCCATCATCGCGGCGGGCGGCATCGACCTTCAAGTGCTGGGTATCGGTTCCGACGGGCACATCGGCTTCAACGAACCGACATCCTCGTTTGCCTCGCGCACCCGGATCAAAACGCTGACGCAGCAGACCGTGCAGGACAACGCGCGGTTCTTCGACGGCGACGAATCAAAGGTGCCGCACCACTGCATCACCATGGGTATCGGTACGATCATGGATGCGCGGATGAATCTCATGCTCGCCTTCGGTGCAGGCAAGGCCGGGGCGGTCGCCGCCACGGTCGAGGGGCCCGTCTGCGCAATGATGCCCGCCTCGATTCTGCAGCACCATCCCGTCGCCAAGGTTTTCATCGACGAAGCCGCCGCGACTGCGCTACAACTCTCCGACTATTACCGCTGGATCTACGCTGGCAAGCCGGAGTGGCAACGCGACGCCTAGCGCGTCCTGAAAAAAGGAGATTCGCCATGGAAGCCTATTTTGTCTACGTGACGGCCGCGAATACGGACGAAGCGCAGCGGATTGCGCGCACTGTGGTGGAGGAACGGCTGGCCGCCTGTGCCAACCTGCTTGGCGCGATCCAGTCGATCTACTGGTGGGATGGAAAAATGTGCGAGGGCGAAGAAGTGGCGCTCGTGCTGAAAACGTCCGGCGAGCGCAAGGCCGAACTCATTGATCGCATCAAACAGCTTCACAGCTACGACTGCCCTTCCATCGTCTGCCTGCCCATCGCCGACGGCAATCCCGACTTCCTCCGGTGGATCGCCGCGGAAACAAACGGATAGGGTTCTTCTGCCGCATAACCGCTTGGCTTTTGGTCGAAACCCGATATGCTCCGAGGCATTGTTGACCTGTCGGATATGGTCTTGAAAGCAACACCAGATGCTATCCAACAGGAAGGTCGCTTTTTACTAAGGGAAACAGGGCTTGGGTTGTCGCTTTTGACTCCCACCTGCCGTTCCCTCACCAAAATGGCTATTGAGAATATACTGTTTTATTCATGAAATGATGGAATACACACAACTCGAGCGCGGAGTCCTGAACTGGATGATGAACCATGTCGACGTCCCAAATCTGGCAGACCAGATTCGGGTAGCAGTTCCGACTGAGCGTGAGTACACCGGGCATGGTTTCTTCACTACGCTCTCTGTTCCATTGGACATCGCCCGGATCGAAACGCCATCTCCCATCAACGGTCCAGTGATCGAATCCCCGGGAGTTGAGTATGGCGGAGCCGCCATCCTCTTTCTTGATGACTTTGGGCATATTGAAATTCTCGAGATGTATGCGAACGGCGACCGGTTCGCCGAAAAGATCACGGATTTCCGATTGAAAGCATGGGAAGAATCGAACCATTGAGTGGAGGTGTTGCTTGCTACGCGCGCAAAACCTCACTCATCACGTTAGATTCGGATAAAATATCAGATGAAAAAGACACTCATAATTATCGGTACAATATTACTCCTTGGATACCTCCTGTTTAGTCGGGGCATGTGGTTCCCATCCCTCGAAGAAGAAGAAGTGCGCATCGGTAGTGATCGGTTAACCAAAAATATAGACATCAGCTCCCCCACAACAATCACGTGGGAAATTGGAAGAAATGACTGGTCATATGTTGGTGAAGTGCATGTCGGTTTAGTCGTAGACAAACTCCCTGAAATCCCCAGAGAAGCCTACAGCAAGGAAACAATGGACCTAGTGGTTAAGGTTGATGCTTACGCTACTATCCCTGTTCCGTTTCGAGGAAAGAAGGGACTCCGCCCTGACCGGTTGATTAATAATTGGTATTTTACAACAAACACTCCCCTTTCCCCAGATTCTGGCTTATGGGAATCAGGAGGAAGTACTACTCGGGAATATGGTTTATGTGGAGTTGAAAGATATTCTCAGGAAAATACGTGCATAGTTGTAACTATCGAAAATGCAGACCCTGTACTGGCGAAAGCCAATCCTAGACTAGAAGTTGTAGGCGAGCATGATTATGCAGTGTCCGGCCATCTTCAAGGGATGAGGATATTTAGAGATACCGTTCTTATCATCCTCTCCCTCAGCGCAATTTTTACATGTGCACAAGCTATAAAAAAATAGGTTCAAGACCACTTCACAGCATTGAACATTGGATGAGCATCAATGTCCCGGTTGCAGGCTGGAAAAAACTTGCAGAACGTTTCCAATGCATGGACATTACGCGGCTATGTCCACGCGCTATAAAATCAAGGTGTCCTACGACGGGACGAACTATTCCGGCTGGCAGGTGCAGCCGCACCACCGCACGGTGCAGGGCGAGATCGAACGGTGGCTGGCGGAAATGACCGGCCAGAAGCATGTGCGCGTCGAATCGTCCGGCCGTACCGATACCGGCGTGCATGCCCGTGCACAGGTGGCGCATTTTGATCTGAAGACGCCCGTCAACCCGACGTATTTCCAACGCGGACTCAACGCCCAGCTTGATCGCGATATCCGCATTACGACGATGGAGCAGGTATCGCCTGATTTCCACGCGCGCTTCAGCGCCGTGGGCAAGGAGTACCGTTATTTCATCTACAACGGCATGGTTGTTCCGCCAACGAAGCGGCTCTACCGCTTGCAGGAAGGCCGCCCGCTGGATATCGAACGGGTGCGCACCGCCGCCGCGCTGTTGGTGGGGGAGCATGACTTTGTGCCCTTCGCGGCCAACCGCAAGGTGCCCATCAAGGATACCGTCCGCACCATCCATTCATTGCATGTCCGCAAGCATGGCGCCGACATTACCTTGGAAGTGCAGGGCAACGGGTTCCTCTATAAAATGGTGCGCGGGCTGGCCGGATTCCTGATCCATGTCGGCATGGGGCGGCTCGAACCCGAGGTCGCGCTTGAGATCCTCTCATCCGGAAAACGCACCGCCGTGGTGCAGACCGCCCGGCCCCAAGGGCTATTCCTTTGGAAGGTGTTCTACTAACTAGAGCGTGTAGCCATGGATGTAGATGCGGCATCTTGCCGCGTTGCGGTGGTTCGGCACATGGCGTTCGCAACGAGGCTGGAAGCCTCGTCTACATTTATTCATAAGGAGCAGGTGTCGACAGGTCCTTTGCGGCATTCCTCGGCGCTTTCAGATTGTGCAAACAAACGGGCAATCTGTGCATTTAGCTGTGTCTACCTTTCCTCTACCGTGTCGTCCATTGGTGGAAAATGGATTAACAACGGGAAGGATACGCATGACCGGGACGTTTAGAGTTGGATGCTTGCTGGCAACGGGCTTGGTTGGCTTTGCGGCGCTATCGCACGCCGGCCAGCCCAACATACTTTGGCTAACGATCGAAGATACGAGCGCATACGAGTTCGGGTGCTACGGAAACGCGCAGGTCAAGACTCCGAATATCGACGGGCTGGCGGAAAAGGGCCTCCAATACATGAAGGCCTGGTCCACCGCGCCGCACTGCTCGCCGGCGCGATCGACGCTGATTACCGGTTGCTACGCCACGACGTTCGCCATGGACAACCACCGCCACCAGTGGGATACACCCGGAGATATTTTCTATCCACCCCTCATGCGCCGGGCGGGCTACTACTGCACCAACAACTCGAAGACCGACTACAACACCACCCGGGACAACAAGGCGATGTGGGACGAGTGTTCCAAAAGCGCGAGCTACAACAGTCCGCAGCGCGGCAAGGACCAGCCGTTCTTTGCCGTCTTCAACGCATTCAATACGCACATGAGCCGCCTGACCAGCATCACACTCGAAGGCCGCCGCGACTTTGCCAAGGAAGGGCTCGACCCTGCCAAACTGAAGCTTCCGCCGTACGTGCCTGACATCGCGGAGACCCGCTCGGACTATGCCTTCCATCTGGAAGGTGTGCAGGAAGTCGACGAATGGGTGGGTATTTTCCTCCATGATCTGGAAGAGCGTGGTCTTGCCGAGGACACCATCGTCATTTTCAACAGCGACCACGGCGGATGCCTGCCGCGCGGCAAGGGCTTCCTCTATGAAAGCGGCCTACAGGTTCCATTGATTGTATACTTGCCGCCCAAATACCAGTTCCTCGCCAAACCCAAGCCCGGCAGCAAGACCGACCGGCTGGTTGGATTCGTCGATTTCGCCCCGACCCTGCTCAGCTTGATCGGCGTCAAGCCGCCTGAATGGATGCAAGGCCGGGCGTTCCTCGGCAAATACGACACCGAACCACGCCTCCTCCAGTTTGCCTTCCGCACCAACCAGGAAACCCACTACGATCCGTGCCGCGCCGTCACCGATGGCCGCTTCAAGTACATCCGCGCCTATCTACCCAACAAGGCCTACTGCCTGCGCAACAGTTTCCAGTGGCAGATGCCTTCCAATCTGGGGTGGGACGGATATGCATTGGAACACCGGACGCCGGAACGGGCCGCCGAACATCCGGAATGGATGCAGCCCTTCGCTTCCAAGGCCGCCGAAATGCTGTTCGATCTCCAAACCGATCCCTACGAACTGCACAACCTCGCAGGCGAGCCTGCCCACCTTGCAACCCTGGAAAAGATGCGTGCCGCGATTGCCGCACACGTCCGCGAAACGAAGGATCTCGGTTTCTTCCCGCCCACCACCAAGATCAAGGGGGAAGGCGTTGCGCTCTACGATTGGGTGCGGGAGAAAAAATACGATCTCAATGCGTTGATCACGGCGGCCGAGACCGCGTCCGAAGCCAAGGCGGACAACAAGGCTAGGTTGCTGGCCTATCTGGCAAGCGGCCATCCCGAAGTCCGCTTCTGGGGCGCGGCGGGCCTGTCCGCGCTGGCCAGACAAGGATTGCTGGTTGGATGCCCAGACGAACTGGCCCAGCCGATCAATGATCCCGATCCCGCTGTGGCGGCGACCGCCGCCGAAGGCTGTTGCTTCGCCGGGCGCTCCGAGCTTGGCATCCCGGCGCTGATCAAGGGACTCGGATCCAATACTGGCGACGCCAAGGATCTGTTCCATTCTTCCCTTGAAACGCTCACATGGTATCCCGAACAAGCAAAACTGCTGGCCAGCCACGCCGCGGAAATCCATGAAGCCGGCGGGTTTCCGGCAAGGTCGGTCCTAGTCAATCTGGATGAACTGCCCATCGACAAGCTCTATACTTCCAAGGAACGGAAGAAGGGCATCGAAGTGAACGAAACCCGCCGTCCATTGAAGCCGACGCCCTGAATGCGGCATTGGGCCGGGGCTGTGTTATGTGGGGGAAAATAAGGATTGGCACGGTGGAAAGGCCAAGGTTTCTGCAAGCGGCTGGCGCGGGTTGTCTCGCGCATTCCCCGCAGGTCTTCGGGCAGGGAGCGGCGCAAAAGGTGGGACTAGCCTTGTTGCGGCTCCTCGATAAATGAAAAATTTACGAATTATTATTGAAATATGCTTTTGCGGAAGATAGTTTACTGTCCAATCAGATGGGAGTTGGGATTAATCCAAGGCCGCTGGATTGGTTTTGATGGGGAAATGGATATGGGTTGCCTGCGCCACCCCGGTGGGTTCCGGCAAGAACGAGGCTGTTCCTAACCTGGCTGCTGGCAGTTTGTGCAATAAGAAATATCAACCTGTGTATTTGCGAAAATAGGCCAGCCACGTAGCTTGCCCGACGTACATTGAGGGAAAGTGGTTTCAACTACAGAATGGGGATGACGATGATGAAAACAAGATACCGTTGGGGAATGATTCTTGCGCTTGTGACCGGGCTATACACCGCAAACGCACAAACCTACACATGGGATGTCACTCCGGGAACGATTGGATCCGGCGACAGCGCCATCACCGCAGGTGCGGGAACCTGGGATACGTCGACCGGAAACTGGACAACGGATAGCGGCACCAACAATGTGGCCTGGGTCAATGGATCGGATGCCTATTTCGGTGCCGGCGGCTACACCGTCGGCATTGCCAACAGCGGCGTTTCGGTGGGCGGTCTGTCGATCGGTGGGAACGTTACGTTGAAGGCGCTCACCGACAATCTTGGCGCGGTGACGGTATCCGGCAGCAAGACCTGGGACTTGAACGGGAACACGCTTACGTTCGTGAACGACACGTTAAACGACACTAAGCTCAATGTGACCAGTGGCCAGACGCTTACCGTGCAATCAACCGGCGGTGGCGGCACCTTCAATGCTGGAGAAAAACCGACTGGTTCCAACTGGGGCGTTGGCGGTGCCACCCTCGACTTTCAGGCGGACACCTTGAAAGGGAGTGCGGATTCCATCGGGCAGTTCGGTACGGTTAAGATGGTGGGCGGTTCGACCTACATCCACGAACGCAACTCAGTCCAGACCTACGCCAACAACTGGGAACTGGGCGCGGGCACCGTAACTTTTGCAAATCGCTACAACAGGGGCATGACGTTTACTGGGGCGATCAGCGGGGATGGCGGCTTGCAGTTTCAAGATTTCGCGGGCCAAACCGTGACCCTCTCCGCAGGCAACACCTTCAAAGGCGGATTGATCCTCGACGAGACGGTGATACTTGCAAACATTACTGCCGATAGCCAGCTGGGCGATACCGCCGGTTCGGTTACGCTGAAGAACAATGCCGCGATGGTGCTGGCCGGCGTGAGCCTCAGCAGCAGCCGCACCATTGCCCTTGATAACGGAGGAACCATTGTCAACACCACCAATCCCAACACGTTCGACGGGAAGATCACCGGAACGGGCGGGTTGTCGGTCGGACGCACTACGGACAGCTTGGGGAACAAGCTTACACTCGGGGGCGACACCTCCGACTACTCCGGTGGCACGCGGATCGTCCAGGGCACGCTGGCGCTGGGCATCGACAATGCGCTTCCGCAGGACACCGTGGTGACGATCGGTGGGAAAAGTACTTCCGTGCTGGATATGAACGGATTCGACCAGACGATTGCCGGACTGGCCGCGATTTCCAACAATACGCGCCGGGTCGACAATACTGGCGCAACGGCTTCCACCCTGACAATCAATGTCGCAAATGGAGAGACCTATTCCTACATAGGGAACATTGGCGGCACCAGCCAGATCAACCTCGTCAAGACCGGCGCAGGGACGCAGCGATTCACCAAGACCAGCACCTACCTCACCACGCCGGCATCCATCTCGGTCGAAGACGGTACGCTGGTATGGAACGCCACGGGCAGCGGCTCCGTAGGGGTTGGCCTAACAGGTACCTTGGCTGGCACAGGCTCGTTTGATGGCGCTGTGACTGTGGCCGGCAACCTTACTCCCGGCTCCAGTCCCGGCACGATGACCTTCACCGACAGCCTGACGCTGGAATCGACGGCAACCCTGACCCTTGACATTGCCGGAACGGGTAGCGGCGAGTATGACGTTCTGGCGAACGACGGCGGCGATACCCTGACGGCAGGCGGCGCATTGGTGTTCAATACCACCGGCTACTCCGCCACGCTGGGCGACAGCTTTACCGTCTTCACCAACTGGGGCGGTTTTGCCGCAAGCACCTTCGACAGCATTGCCGGAACCGATCTGGGCGGTGGCCTGAGCTTCGATACCTCCAGCCTGCTGACCGACGGAACGATCACGGTTATCCCGGAACCGGCCACGCTGGGCATGGTGGCCCTGCTGGGGGCTGGCATCCTCTGGATCCGCCGTGCATTCACGATATAGGGGCGGGGATTTCAACCGTTGGAACGGCCATCCACCCCGTGTCAGGGCGGCCTTTTTCCTCAGGAGTTTGGTTTAGAGGAAGCGAGCCTGTAAATCAGCATATTGGCATATAGACAGGGGCAAGTAGTTTCAACCTACAGAAGAGGAGGACGACAATGAACGCAAGATATCGCTGGAGTATGATAGTTGCATGTGTGGCCGGACTAGCCACCGCGAACGCCTCGACACTGACGTGGGACATCGTTCCCGGGACGGTTGGCGCGGGCGACAACGCCATAACCATTGGCGACGGGACGTGGGACACGTCAACCGGCAACTGGACCATTGACGAAGGAACAAACAATATCGCATGGGTGAATGGCTCGGATGCATATTTCAGCTCTGGACAAACCATTAGCCTTGCATCCGGCGTGACGGTTGGTGGAATCGCGCTCAAGAATGGACCCGTTAATCTGAAGGCGGCGGTTGACAACACGGCTCTCACGGTCGTCGGCAGTCCGACCTGGGACCTGAAGTCCCGCACGCTCGGTTTCATAAACGACCAGGTCAACGATACCGCGCTGGCCATGGCCGCTGGCCAGACCCTCACCGTGACCGGAACCACCGGAACGTTGGACACCGGGGAAAAACCGAACGGAGCCGACTGGGCCGTCGGCGGGGCGACGCTCGACTTCCAGGCAACGGCGGGCACCCTGAAAGGCAACAAGGCCAGCGTCGGAAACTTTTCGCTGGTCAAGATGGCCGGAGGCTCGCTCTACATCCATGAGCGCAACAACGGCGAGACCTACACCAACAACTGGGAACTGGGCGCGGGTACCGTTACCTTGGACAATCGCTGGTCGAAAGGCGTGACGTTCGGAGGGGTGATCAGCGGGGATGGCGGCTTGCAGGTTACAAACTTTGCCGGCCAAACCGTGGTTCTCTCCGCAGGCAACACCTTCAAAGGCGGGTTGACCATCGACGATACGGTGGTGCTTGGAAGCATCACCGCCGATAGCCAGCTGGGCGATGCCGCCGGTTCGGTTACGCTGAAGAACGGCACTGCGATGGTGCTGATCGGCGTAACTCTTAGCGGCAGCCGCACCATTTTCCTCGATAACGGGGGAACC
>JAIPJC010000067.1 GCA_021734345.1 Kiritimatiellales bacterium
CTCTTCGTTGGGCACCACCGTGCCGGTGAGGTGCAGCACGACGGTTTCATCGGCGGCGTTCAAGGAAAGGACATCGACCAGCGCCGCCATTTTCGGCGGGCTTTTCTTTTCTGCCGTGGGCGCAGTCTTGATCATGATGGCCATACAGCCAATGGCGATGGCCAGCAGGCCCAGGCATATGAGTGCAACGGTTGTTTTACGCATGGGGATTCTCCATTAATTCCGGGCAAATTCCTGGGGCCAGCTTCCGCCGAGCGCCCGGTACAAATTGATGCGATACTGCAAAAGGTTGTATTGCGCCTCGACGCGGTCGCGCTCGAGGTTCTGGAGGCTGACGAGATCGACCAGCACGGGCAGATATTCGATAAGCCCGTTGCGGTAGCGGTTGACGGCTTCGTTGTAGGAGCTGCGGCTGAGTTCGATGTTGCGGTCGAGCGCTTCGACATAGTCGTGCTGCTTCTGTTCGGAAACGAGGGCATCCTCCACTTCCTTGATGGCGTTGATCACGGTTTCCCGGTAGGCCGCCAACCGTTCGTCGACCACCGCGCGGGTGCGTTCGACTTCCGCCTTGCGCCGGCCGCCATCGAAGATCGGACCGGTCACGCTGCCGGCGAGATTGGCGAACCAGTTGTCGAACACGTCGGCCATCTCCACCCGTGTTCCGCCATAGTTGGCTTCGGCGGTCAGGCGTATGGCGGGCAGGCGGTCGGCGCGCGCCGCGCTCACCGCCCAGTCGGCCGATTGCAGCAGCAGTCCCGCCCTACGCACGTCGGGGCGGTTGGCCAGTACGTCGGCGGGGATTCCAATGGCTGGAAGGTTCCCTATGCGTGGAAGGTTCGTGTCGGCGATTTCCAATGTACGGAAATCGGTGCGGCCGAGCAGGGCCGCCAGCCCGTTGCGCAGCAGCTCCTCGCGCAGTTCGGCCAGCGGAATGCGCGATTCGGTTCCGGCGACGACTTGGCGTTGCTGGTAGACGTCGAGCGCGGTGGCGAGCGATTTGCGGAAGCGCAGTTCGATCAGCTCCAGCGACGTTTTGTTGGATTCGAGCTGGCGGCGGATCAATTCGGTTTGCAGGCGCTGGGCGACGATGCCCGTCCAGCCCAGGGCGGTTTGTGCGGCGAGAGTGATGGCGGAGGTGTTGAGCTGCTCGCGCGAGGCGTCGCGGTCGAGCGCGGCGGCTTCGGTCTGCGATTTGATGCGACCCCATAGATCGGCTTCGTACGCCGCGCCGAGTCCCAGACTGAAACTGTTGTACGAGTCGGTGCCCGGATTCTGGCCGATGGTGGTTTTTTGCCGGGAGGAGGAGGCCTTGCCGCTGTAGTCGAGCGTGGGGGAGCGCGCCGCGCCGGCCTTGGCCGCAATCGCTTCAGCCTGAGCCAACCGCGCCCACGCCTGCTGGAGCGTCGGGCTGTTGGTCAGGGCCTCGTCGACGAGCGAATCGAGTTCCTGCGATTGGAAGCTTTCCCACCAGCGGTTCACGCTATCCGGCGCGGCGGCGGAGTAGAGCGAAAATTGTCCCGGTACGGTGCTGTTCAACTCCGTCCGTTCCTTGGGTGCATAGATCGCACAGGATGAGAGCAGTGCAGCGACAGGGGGCAGCAACCATTTCAACCGTCTGTTCATTTTTGGATTTCCTTGAGTCCGCCCAGTGAAAATCTGGCGATGTGCCGGGCGATTATGTCGATGGATTCCTCGCTCATCGTTCCGCAACCCATCACGCGTTCGCGTAGCGGGCGGCTGAAATTATAGAACGCGCACTGCCCGATGATGCTGTGCTGGCAGAGCCAAAGTACATGCTCGTCGCACGCTTCGCCGAACATTTTCTTGATGGTTTTTTCGACCTGGCGTCTTTGCGGGAAAAGGGCTTCCTTTGCAATCTTGTCGAGCGCGAGCGTTGGCGCTGCCATTTCCTGGTTGAGCAGGCGCGGAAACAGGCCGGCTTCGCCTTCGCTGAAGATGCGATGGAGGATGGCGCTGGCGTAGCCGTACAGGCTCTCCTCGATGCCGGTGTCTTCGGGCACGCCGCCGTCGACCGGATAAGTGCTGGCGGCGATGGCAAAGGCATGGCGCCAAACCTCGTCGTAGAGCTTTTCCTTGTCGCCGAAATGGTAGTTAACCGCCGCGATGTTGGCCTCGGCCATTTCGCAGATTTCAGCCACGGTGGCATCGCGGAATCCCTTTTCTGCAAAGATCCTGCAAGCCGCCTTGAGCAGGCGTTCCTTGGTGTTGGGGGTGGCTTCAATCATAATAAAACAATCATTTCAAATAGGCGTTTGAAACATAGAGGGTCTTATGAGTCCTGTCAAACTGGAGTGGAAGAATTTTATTCAAAGAGCGGAGGGAATGTTCTCGTTTGCCGTGTGCGATTCGCATTGACATGACCATGCCCATCCTTAGAAATGCGTAAAACAAGATCGGATTGGTAACATATAAAAAACGGGAGGCGGTTTATGAAGGCAGGAATAGGGATTTGTGCGATGGCATGTGGAATCGGGGTTGGAAGTTTATCTTTCGCCCAAGGTAGCCTTACGCCGCCCGGTGCGCCAGCCCCGACGATGAAGACGCTCGAACAGATCGAACCGCGTATTGATGTGATGACGCTGGCAAGCAACGCAACCAGTGAAATAGTGATCAGCCAGGCGGGATCCTATTATCTAAGCGGCAATCTGGATGTTGGTAAAACCTATGGAATTTTTATTGGAGCAGACCACGTGACGCTGGATCTCAACGGTTTTGCAATTACCCGGACGTCCGGTAGCGGCGGTTATGGTGTTTATTTGTCAGGCACATGTCTTGGCAGCACCATTCGGAATGGCAGTGCATCAGGATTTTTATCAGGGATCTATGGGATTAATTCAGAGTCGGTCCTCTTTGAAAAACTGGAAGCGTCCGGATGCTCCTTCGCTGGAATATATGCCGGTCTTTCAGCCCGCCTAATTGATTGCCGCGTATCCAACGTCGCTGGAGCTGGAAGCTATGGCATCTTCTGCGGCTCTGAATCGATTATGACAGGCTGTCTCGCAAACAATTGCGCCGGGTTCGCTGCCATCCGCTGCGGTAATAATGCTCTGTTGAGTGGCTGTGCTGCGTACAACAACTCCACAACCTATGGCATCTATCTTGTTGGAAGCGGTAACATCTCCGACTGCTCTTCCATCGATAATAACAGTGTCTCTTCCGCGAGTTATGGCATATATGCTTCCGGAGGAAACTCCCGTATCAGCGGATGCATGGTGGATGGCAACATCAATACAAACTCCCCAAGCACCTCGAGCCAAGGCTGTGGTATTTATGTCTTCAACGGTTCGATCGTTAAGGATTGCACGGTTACCGCAAACAGAGGAGACGGCATCCGTGTAAGCGGCGACTGTCTGGTTTTCGGCAACAACTGCGATTCGAATGGTACAGGAGATGGTGCAGGCATACACGCAATATCAAGCGATTGTCGCATAGAAAACAATACCGTGACGGATCAGGATCGGGGCATCGATGTGGATGGAATAGGCAATCTGATTGTCCGCAACAGTGCATCGGGGAATACCGTCAATTACGAAATCGCATCAGGCAACTCCGTGGGAACGATCATCAGCACTCCGGCCAGCGGAGCCATTTCTGGTAGCACCGGCGGTACGGGGGTAGGCACCACCGATCCATGGGCCAACTTCAGCTTCTAGGCATGGGGGCGCGATTCGATGAAAATACTTTTTCTGATGACGTTTGCATGTTTGACTGCCGCCTTCGGGAGGGCGGGCTCGACAATTGACCCGGCCAGCAAGCACGCCTACGGTGCCAACTTTGGATGGGTGAATGCCGAGGGGGATACCACCAACGGTGCAGTGATCGGGCAGGCGTTTTGCAGCGGCTACATGTACTGCGCGAACGCGGGCTGGATCGATCTCGGCAACGGGGCGCCCGCCAATGGCATCGCCTACGCCAACAACTCGGCGACCGACTACGGGATCAACCACGACGGTCTCGGAAACCTGACCGGATATGCGTATGGCGTGAACATAGGCTGGATCAATTTTGAGCAGGCCTATGGCAAGCCCAAAGTCAATCTACAGAACGGTCTCCTTGTCGGATATGCGTGGAGTGCCAATGCGGGCTGGATCAAGCTTGCCGGCATGGTAACCCTTACCCTTGATCCCGGCCCCGATTCGGATGCCGACGGCATTCCTGACGCTTGGGAATACGGTCGCACCAACACTTTGGCGGTTTTGAGCGGCGGTGATGCCGACCACGACGGAATGTCGGATGTAAACGAATATCTGGCCAACACCGATCCCTTCGATCCCTCCGATATCCTGCGCATCATTGCCTTTGAACAGGAAGCAACAGCGGACTATGTCACGTGGCCGCTAAAGCAGTCCCGACGCTATGTGCTCCAACGCGTTGATGTGCTCGGAACCAATATCGTTTGGGATGTGGCCCGCCCTGCGTTTGTTTCAGGGGTAAACCTCGACTTCCGGGCCAAAGTATCGAAATCGCCCACCAACCGCTTCTTCCGCGTAGAGGCCTCCCTGCCGCTGGGCCCGTAGGCACATCGGCATTTTTTTCTTTGCTGCATCGAGACGGCGCGATACCTTCTTGCTCCATGGCGCGCGAAACCATCCGAATCCTAGGCATCGACACCTCCCTGCGCTCGACCGGGGTGGGGATCGTCGAGGCGTGCGGATCCAGTCTTCGGGCGGTGGCCTACGGGCGCATCGTGAACAAGCCCAAGATTCCCCACTCCCAGTGTTTGGAAAACATCTTTGATTCAATCACCGGGCTGATCGAGCAGCACCAACCCCACTGCGCCGCCATCGAAGGCGCATTTTTTGCGAAGAATCCCAACACGGCGATGGTGCTGGGCCAGGCGCGCGGCGTGGCGATTACTGCGTGCACGAAAAAGGGGATGGAAATCACCGAGCACTCGCCGCGCAAGGTCAAGCAGGCACTCGTCGGCAGCGGTGCCGCGCAAAAGGACCAGGTCGCCAAGATGGTGATGCGGCTACTCAATCTTTCCGAGCAGCCGCAGGAGGATGCCGCCGACGCGCTCGCCATCGCCATCTGCCACTTCCACCAGCTGGCGCTGCCGGAAGAGCTGCGTGCGAAAACAATCTGATTACCCAATGATTGGAAACAAGCAACCCGAGTGGCTGACGGAGCACGCGATCTGCTCCTACGATGTCGATCCACAGTTGACCGTGCGGTTGCCCTCGCTTTGCCGGTTCATGCAGGAGGCGGCCTATCGCCATGCGGAGCATTTGGAACTCGGCCATGCCGCGCTCGCGGAGCAGAAGATGGGATGGGTGCTGGCGAGGCAGCGCATCGAAATTGGGCAACTGCCGAAGTGGGGCGATACGGTGAAGTTGCGCACGTGGCCGTCCGGCATCGACCGCCTGTTCTTCTACCGCGATTTTGAAATCACCGATGGCTCCGGCGTGCTGGTGTTGCAGGCCTCGACGGCCTGGTTCGTGATCGACCTCGAAAAGCGCGAGCGGGTGCCGTCCGGATTCTATTTGAATGTCGACCGGCCCGTCGGCCCGAAGGTGTTCGACGCCAAGCTGGGGCGCTTGAAAGAGTGTGCCGGTGTGAAGGGTGATTCGGTTGCCGTCAACCACGGCGACCTCGACATGAACGGGCACGTCAACAACGTGCGCTACATCGAATGGGTGCTCAACAGCCTGACGTTGGAGTTCCACCAGTCGCACACGCTGAAGGAACTCGAAGTGAACCATCTCGCCGAGGCGGTCTACGGCCACGACGTAGCCGTCTGTACCGAAGAGACCGCGCCGCTCCACTTTGCCCATAGCATCGTGGCCGGTTGCACCGAGCTCTTTCGCGCGCGGACGGTTTGGGAGCACAGATGATCGCGAAAACGTGAAACGTGACGGTTGAGGCATGAATCCTCTGCTCACGTTTCACGGCTCACTTTTCATTTCTCCTTACCAGTTTTCGGCGAGCACTTCGAAGTGCGCCTGCGGATGGGCGCAAGCCGGGCACATGCCAGGCGCGGCTTCGGCTTCATGGATGAAGCCGCAGTTGCGGCAACGCCACATGACTTTTCCATCCTTCTTGAAAACCTTGCCATCGTTGAGGTTTTTCAGCAGGTCGCGGTAGCGCTTTTCGTGCTGCTTTTCGGCAATGCAGATTTTTTCAAAAACGGTCGCCACGGCGTTGAAGCCTTCCTCGCGCGCCTTCTTGGCAAACGAAGGATAGAGCTCCGTCCACTCTTCGTGTTCGCCCCCGGCGGCGGCTTCGAGATTCTCGGAAGTGGTGCCTACGATGCCGGCCGGAAAAGAGGCGGTGATTTCCACAACGCCGCCTTCAAGGAAGCTGAAGAAGCGCTTGGCGTGTTCTTTTTCCTGGTCGGCGGTTTCCGTGAAAATATCGGAAATCTGGACGAGGCCCTCTTTTTTCGCGGCGCTCGCAAAATAGGTGTAGCGGTTGCGCGCCTGCGATTCGCCGGCGAAGGCTTTCAGTAGGTTCTTTTCGGTTCCGGTTCCCTTGATGCTTGGCATGATGGTTCTCCTTGGTTTCTGGTTAATCCCTATGGAGCAGTATATTGTGTTGGCCCTGTTTCCAAAGCCCGGAACGTGTCGTGCCGCAACATTATACAGGGTCTCAACAAAACCGCATGGGAAGGGAGGGTCTCCGGTTCCGCCCGCGGGCGGTAAAATAAAGAACAGCACCCTGTTTTAGGGTGCTGCTAATCGGTTTTTAAAATGGTGGAGGATAACGGGATCGAACCGTCGACCTCTTGAATGCCATTCAAGCGCTCTCCCAGCTGAGCTAATCCCCCGTAAAAGGACGTGCTTTATAGTCGTTCGTTCGGCGGGGTGTCAACCCCGATTCGAGAAATTTGCGGAAGGCGGTCTCCGGTGTGCAAGCTGGCGGGTCAGGGCTTCTTTTTATCCAGCTCGCGCTGGATGTCTTCGGGGCGGAGCAAGTGTTCCGTATTCCCGTAGAGGATGATGGCATAGGTGGGCTGTACATCCTTGAGGACCACGCCGGGGTCGATCTCTGCTCCGGGTTTGATGACCTGGTTGTTGATGATGGCCACCTTGTTGGTTCCCCCGAGACCAATCCCGGTGATGACATAGGTCTTGGCGAGACGCTTGACGGTCAGCGTATTGGGCAATACATCCGGTGTGGCGGACGGTTTATGCCCCTGTGCCGGCGGCGTTTCCGGTTTCGTTGTTTCCGGGGCCTTGCCACAGCTGGCCAGCAATAGGGCGATGCCTGCAACAAGAAGACCTTTCCTTGGTGGTTTGGTATTCATTTGTATTGGATTCCTTGTATGGTTCCCTCGTCTTTCGTCGAGCATCATCGGGTAGTCGGCGCTGAAAAACAACCCCCGGCCGATGTTTTTTCGCCGAACCTGCCTGCCGGGCGGTGGATGCGCTTTTTTTGCGATTTAATTAGTGTTGACAGTGTGGGGGGTATTCCTTAGTTTCCGCCTCTTGATTTTTTAGAAAGCAAAGCCCTGCGGGGTATCGAGGTAATTTATGGAAGCATATGCGGTAATAGAAACCGGTGGAAAACAGTACCGTGTTCAGCAGGGCGATGTTCTTGATGTGGAGTTGCTGGCTGTTGAAGAAGGCGCAAACGTGGAATTCGAGGCGCTGGCCGTTTCCAACGGCAGCGAGCTGACGATCGGCTCCCCCGTTGTTGGCGGTGCCAAGGTCAAGGCTTCGGTCGTTGAAAACCTGCGTGGCAAGAAGATCTATTCCTTCAAGAAAAAGCGCCGCAAAGGATATCGTCGTAAAATCGGTCATCGCCAGGAACTGACGAAGATCAAAGTGGAATCAATCACAGCATAGTTTTGCAGGGAGGCAACCATGGCTCATAAAAAAGGACAAGGATCATCCACCAACGGTCGCGACAGTAATTCGAAGCGTCGTGGTGTCAAGCGCTTCGGCGGACAGCTGGTCACGGCCGGCAGCATTCTGGTACGCCAGGTCGGAACCCGTTTCCACCCCGGCGTGAACGTCGGTTGCGGACGCGACTACACGCTTTTCGCGCTCAAGGATGGCGTCGTCGAATTCGACAAGCGTCAGCGCAAGGTGCATATCCGCGAAGAAGTATCGGCCGCATAGGTTCACCAAGCCGAACAAGCACAAGGCGGGTCAATAACCCGCCTTTTTTCATGGCTCACACCTCACGTCTCATGAAACACGTCGTATTCAAAGACCGCATCAAACTCTACGTCCGCGCCGGCAATGGTGGCAACGGGTGCGTCTCGTTCCGCCGCGAAAAATTCATCCCCAAGGGTGGCCCCGACGGCGGCGACGGCGGCAATGGCGGCTCGGTCATTCTCCAGTGCGATGCCAACGAGGATTCGCTGCTTTCGCTCTACTACCAGCCGCACCAGCGTGCCAAGCATGCCCAGAATGGCATGGGCTCGCAATGCCATGGTCGCAGTAGCGATGACTGCATCGTCAAGGTTCCACTCGGAACCGTGATATCCGATGCGGAAACCGGCGAATTTATCGGCGAGATGCTCGATCCCGGCGAGTTGCTGGTCGTCGCCAAGGGCGGCCGGGGTGGTATTGGCAATATCCATTACAAGAGTTCCACCAACCAGGCTCCGCGCGAGTTCACCGAAGGAACGCTAGGCGAGGAAAAGGAGCTATGGCTCGAACTCAAGCTTATAGCCGATGTCGGCTTGGTCGGTTATCCCAACGCGGGGAAGTCGACTCTGCTCAGCCAGCTGACCCATGCGCACCCCAAGATTGCACCGTATCCCTTTACCACGCTCAATCCAATCATTGGCACCATGGAGTATGAAAACTTCAACCGCCTGCGCATCGCCGACATTCCCGGCCTGATCGACGGTGCCCACGACGGCGTAGGCCTCGGCCACCAGTTCCTGCGCCACATCGAACGTTCCAAATTCATCTTGTTCGTGATCGACATGGCCGGAACCGACCAGCGCAACCCGGCCGACGATTTTCTGCATCTGCGCGAAGAGCTCCGTCTCCACCTCGAAGAACTTTCCTACACACCCTATCTCGTGCTCGCCAACAAAATGGATGCGCCCGATGCCGCCGAACATCTCGTCGAGTTCAAGGAAAGAACCGGCGAAGAGGTCTTGGAAATTTCCGCCATGGAAGGCACCGGCCTCGATCCCGTCAAGAAATACCTCTACGACCACTTCTACGGTCGTTCCCAGCACGTAGACTAGGGTGTTCTACATTCCGCCACGGACGCAGCGCACCATGTTGTCGATGCGGATCACGTCGCCCTGCGGGCCGCGGCCATGCGGAAACTGCGAGGCATCTCCAACCTTTGGATCACTACGCTGCGATCCTGCGCCGTGCACATCCATTAGCGTGGTTTCGCCGGTCCGGCGGTCTTTCATGAATCCGAGCGAACGGCCGAAGGCAAAATAGACCGCCGTATCCGCGCCGCGCGTGCTGAGGTGCGAACTGCTCGTCCAGTACTGTCCGAAATCCTTTTTCCCGCCTTCGTTCTTGATGGCGGTGGTTTGGAAGATTGGATCGATGGCCGCCGACCCCGTGGTGTCGGGCGAGCGGGTGTAGTCGATGATGCTTTGCAGCTCCTTCGCGTTCGGCAACCGCCAGTCGTCGTGGCTGGCCAGTTTTAGGTTTTCGGCATACGCCAGCGCGGTCGGCCAGTCCATGCCTTTGCCGCTATCGGCCTTCATCCAGGTTAATCCGGTCGCGGCATCGGTGATGGTGCCGTCGCCATTGTCCTTGAATTTGTTTTTCCCATAGTCGGGATTGCCACGCACATAGAGCACGTAGAACTTTTTATGTCCGCCACGGCGGTCTTCGATGGGGTAGCCCTTGATGCGCCCGTCGGCAAAGTTGACGCCGAACATGGTTTCGTTGCCGTCCATGGTGGTGCTCACATATTTGGTGCTGGTGGCAAACTGGGAGTCGATGATGCGGTCGCCATCTTCCTCCTTGCCGTACTGGAATTTGAAAACGGTGTTGTCGATAAAAGGTTGCAGGCCAAAGTCGTCCCGGCTTGTGGGATCGGGATCGGTGCCGTTGAGTTGGATCAGCGAATAAAGCTCCTTGATCGTCGGCAACCGCCAATCCGCATATCCGCCAACCTTGCACGTGGAAGCGCCTGCGACGGCTTCGTCGAAGGTTTTCTTTTCGCCGGGATCCTGCGTCCACATCAATCCGGTGACGAGATCGCTGACCGTTCCATTGCCATTGTCCTTATAGCTCGGCAGATTGGCGGTGTACTGCGCGTCCTGTCCGTAAAAGGGCTTTCCAGCCTTGGGAGCGTCAATGGCGTCCCGGTTGTCGTAGCAGAGCGCTTGTCCGGTATCGACAATAGGGTAGGGAAGTGTGGCGGTTGCGGCACCTGCGATGCCCACTGCTGCAACAAATAGTGAAATCTTCATGGAGCCTCCTAGTTTCTACGGAAAACGGATCGGCCGCCAGCATATTGCCCGACCTATCCCTGCGACATTTTTACGAGGGCGTCTAGCTTGGCGAGCGCCGCGCCGGATTCGATGGATTCGATGGCGAGGGCAATGCCGTCTTGCGGATTGCCGGCCTTGCCGCCGGCCATGATAGCGAAGGCGGCGTTGAGCAGGACGATGTCGCGCTTCGGTCCTTTTTCGCCTTTTAGGATGGCGCGGGTGATCGCCGCGTTTTCAGCAGGATCGCCGCCAATCAGGTCGGAACTTCCGGCCATTGGAAGTCCTAGACCGGCGGGCTGGACTTCGTAGCTCTCGACCTTGCCGCGCCGGATCTCGGTCACCATCGTAGTGGTCGTTGTGGTGAATTCGTCGAGGCCGTCGTTGCCATGCACGATGAATTGGTAGTGCATGCCGAGCTGCGCGCAGGCGTCGGACACGATCGGCACGAGCGCCGGGGAGAACACGCCCATGATGCCGTTCTTGACGCCCGCCGGATTGCAGAGCGGGCCGAGTATGTTGAAGATGCTCCAGAAGCCCAGCTCGCGACGCGGACCGACAACGTGCTTCATCGCCGGATGCAGGCCAGGTGCAAACAGGAAGGCGATGCCGATTTCAGCGAGACACTCTTCCATCCGCTTGGGCGAATACTGGATGTTCACCCCTAGCTCGGACAGCACGTTGGCGGCGCCGCATTTGCTCGATACGCCGTAGGAGCCGTGCTTGGCGACGGTGACGCCTGCCCCGGCGACGACGAAGGCGGCGGTGGTGGAAATGTTGAAGGTATGCGCACCATCGCCGCCGGTTCCAACGATGTCAACCGCGTTCGGGTCGTCGCACTTGATCGGCGTCGCGTTGGCGCGCATCACTTCCGCACAACCCGCGATGGCTTCCGGCGTTTCCCCCGTCAGGCGTAGCGCGGCAATGAACGCGCCGATCTGTGCCCCGGTGGCTTCACCCGACATGATGTCGGTCATCGCCCCGGCGGCTTCCGCCCGGGTGAGGGGTTGCTGGCTGATGAGTTTGGCTACGGCTTCTTTTATCATGGTCTGCGCTCCGGTGAGGATTCCGTGGCTTAGCCAATTACAAGCAACAAGCTCGGATCAGTTTCGTGGGCATCAACAATGGCGTTATATTTTTCTACAAGCTGTTCAACGGTCACTCTACGTGTCTCGTGGTCGAATCGGCTGATTTCGTATATGTTGGTAGCGATGAATTGTTCAATTTCGAATATGTCGATTCGTTGGCCAATGCCCGCTGATTCTGCATTCGCGTCGGCTACAATGGCACCCTTATAGCTCGTAACGATTAGAGGGATAAGGCCGTTTGCGAGGTTTTCTTTGCATTTGCGGATTAAGGCCTCGGTGGGAGTTCGTGTGACATGAATCACAACATGATCGATTTGGAAATCACCGTTTCGGTCGGTTGATGTGTCTGCAACGGAGAATCCATGGTGTTCTAAATCTTCGCCCAAGTAGAGTTCGAGTTTTGCTCCTACGAGATGTTGCATTACCGCTCCGACATATGAGGTTCCTCCGGCACTTTGTTGCCGTGTTTCTGCTTGTGATAGGACATCTCTGACCAGTGAACGAAGGGAGTGGGATGTATCAACCTTCATTTTGAAAGGTTTTCCCTTGAAGAAGTCATTGACCCTTTCCACCCACCATCCTTCTATCCGTTTGAGGTCAAAGTCGGCATGATTGTAGATCGAGTTCAGGAATGAAACGTATTTTTGCATATTGCCAACACTTCCTCGGTTGGTTCGACCGCCTTCTTCGGCAAGCACCTTGGTGATGCCATGGTCATTCAGTATGCGTTGTACGGCACCTTTTCCCAGTCCTTTAACCTGACCTTGGCTTTCTGCGAGGAAATCATTTTCTTTGAGAGGAAACTCCATGGATTGGGCAGTGCGGCTGATCACAAGCCCCACGCAAAGAAATCCTTTCTGGCTGATTCTGTGCGACTTGGAAAATTCGTTAAGTGCTATGTCTATCGAATTCATGGCTGTTATCCCGTCCTATGATTGTGTTGTTATCTCTTTGATACAGGGGTTCAGGTAGTTCTTGGCAATCCATTCGATCACGGGAACGCATACTGCATCACCAAATCCAAAATATGCTTGGTCAGGGGGGACTTGGATTTCGAAATCACTGGCACCCATTAGCCGGGCGCATTCACGCGTAGTCATGAGTCGGACGTGATAGCGACCATATCCTGCTTTGAATAAGATTTGTTTGGCACTTCCTCCCTTTGGAGTGCGAAGGCAACCGGCAATTCCATCCGTTCGCAGTTCCGCCATGCTTATTCCTGACCGGACTCGTCTGAAAACGGTTCCAAATGACCACGATTTCTTGCCGATCATAGCATCGGCTATCTCTCGGTGTTTGGGACTCATTTGGGACAGTAGATAGCTGGCACGGCGACTATCCCACCAAAGTTTGGAGTTCAAAGGAACGTCTTCAACGATATCCTTGAGGCTTTCAGAGCGCGCTTTTTCAAGGTGCAGGGGTCTTATGCTCCACCTGATGTCAGGGTGTTCGGAAATGAAACTGATTAACGCTTTTGGCCTTAGAGCGGTTTCCTCTATTGTGTGGTAGCTGGGTGGTAGGTGGTATTCATTCATGCCAATAATGAACAACCGTTTGCGACTTTGCGGCACGAAATCAAGCGCATCGATTATGAAAGTATCCACGGCATAGTCCAATTTGTTCAGGGCTTGGAGTGCCTCGTAAAAATCCTGACCTTTGTGCGATGTCAGGAAGCCCGGTACGTTTTCCAGCATCACTAGCGGAGGACGTCGGCTTTTCAAGGATCGTAGGATGTCGATAAACCCCCAAAATGCTGAGGATTGCTTTCCTTCGTTAAGTCCTGCTCTGGCACCTGCAAGCGACAAGTCAGTGCAAGGAAATGAAGCTGTTGCCAAAAGCGCAGAGGGTAGGGCGTCGGCATCTAGGTGATGGATATCACCTAGTTCGAACTCCTTTTCCTTAACCCCGAAGTGGTCGCAATACATCTGTTCTTTGTCGGCGGAGATGTCGTTAGCGTACACCACTTTCCATCCTTGGCGTTCCAGTGCATATCTGACGAGGCCAATGCCGGCAAAAAACTCCAAGAAAGGCATTCCTTCTTGATTGCGCGCAGGCTTTGGTTGGGATCCCAGATATAATTGAACCGGGTCTTTTACCTTCAGGTTTCCATGTTTATTTTTTGTGCTCAATCGTAGCCTTGCAATATTCTAAATTTGCCGTGTCGATGATATCGAGGTCAGCGCATATATTCTTCCGCTTAGGTCGGTTGCTTTAATCTCCGCCAACAATATTCCAAAGGGAAGAAGATTGAAAGGGGTGAGACGCAGAAAAAGGCCGGAGGAATGGGAAGCCGAAGGGGGATGAAAGAAGATTGGCAACAATGGACGGTGGGCGTATGTTGCGCGGCACCATGGAAACACCGCCCGAAAAACGATTCCTGCCGACCACGGCGGCCGAGATGGCTGAACGCGGGTGGGATGCCATCGATGTGCTGATTGTCAGCGGCGATGCGTATGTGGATCATCCGTCGTTTGGTCCGGCGGTGATTGGCCGGGTGCTGGAGGCGGAGGGGCTGCGTGTCGGCATCATTGCCCAGCCGGATTGGACCAATCCGGCCAGCCTTGAGGTTATGGGGCGGCCGCGCCTGTTTTGCGGAATCACGGCCGGGAATCTGGATTCGATGCTCTCGAACTATACGGCCGCGCGGCGCAAGCGCCGGGAGGATTCCTATAGCGAAGGCGGAGAAACGGGACGGCGGCCGAATCTGGCAGTGATGGTTTATTCGCAGTTGGCGCGCCGTGTTTTTCCGGGCTTGCCGGTGGTGGTCGGCGGAATCGAGGCCAGCCTGCGCCGGACGGTGCACTACGACTACTGGCAGGACAAGCTCCGGCCTTCGGTGCTGCTCGATTCGAAGGCGGACATCCTGGTGTATGGCATGGGCGAACGGGCCATTCGTGAAATCGCGCGACGGGTGGCCGCGAACGAACCACTCGACGGGATTGCCGGTACGGCGCGGTTGCTGGGTGGGCGCGAGTCGGCCGAACGTGATTTCAAGGATTGCGCCATGCTGCCGTCGTTCGAGGAGTGCCAGGCCGACAAGGCGGCGCTGATCCGTTTGGCGAAGTTGACCGAGCGCGAGCAAAATCCATTTTCCGGCAAGCCGCTGGTGCAGTTCCACGGGGCGCGGGCGCTGCTGGTCGAACCGCCGTCGATGCCGCTGGGCAGCGAAGAGCTCGACCGGGTTTATGAACTGCCCTACATGCGAGCGCCGCATCCGTCGTACAAGGAGCCGATCCCGGCCTTTGCGATGATCAAAGATTCCATCACGGTCGTACGCGGTTGCTGCGGCGGATGCACGTTCTGCGGACTGGGGTTGCATCAAGGGCGTTTCCTGTCGAGCCGGTCGGAGGATTCGGTGGTGCGTGAAGTCGAGGAACTGGCCAATCAGAAAAGTTTCCACGGCACGGTGACGGATCTCGGCGGACCGACCGCCAACCTCTACGGCTGCCGCAACGGCGTTTCGAAAGCCTGCAAAACCTGCCGTCGGGCGAGTTGCCTCTATCCGCAAATCTGTTCGAACCTGGAGATCGATAAGCAGGCGGAAATTCGTCTGATGCGGCGTATTCGCGCGATGGAGCAAGTGAAGCATGTCTTCATCCAGTCGGGCATCCGCATGGAACTGGCGCTGCGGAATCCGCAGTATATCCGCGAGCTGGCGCAACACCATACGTCCGGGCATCTCAAGATTGCACCGGAGCACCTGCATCCAGATGTCGTTCGGCGCATGCGCAAGCCGGGGCTAAAAGTGTTCGAAGCATTCCGGGAGCAGTTCGAAGCATGCAGCCGGGAGGCGGGCAAGGAGCAGTATCTGGTGCCCTACTTCATTTCGAATTTCCCCGGATCGACCAAGGAGGAGATGAAGGCCGTCGCCGGCTACATCCGTGAAGAGCGCTGGAACCTCCAGCAGGTGCAGGATTTTATTCCGCTTCCAATGACGCCCGCCGCCGCGATGTACTACAGCGGCCTCGACTATGAAACCGAACACCCGATTCCAGTCATCCGCGGACTGAGCGAGCGCCGCTCCCAAATCAACACCCTCAAGGGCCGCAAGCCGGCCTCCAAAAAGAAACGCCCTGACGACCGAAGGCGCTGACAGCTTAATATAGAAGCGACGTAATGATGAAATCTTCACGAACAGAACGGCCTTCATTTTTAAGCGAATTTTAAGAATCCGCTTAGTCTTCTTTAAGGTTTGCGGGGTATATTGGAGAGAAACCAAGGGAGATAGACCATGTTAGACCTGACCCATATTCATCCAATGATTGTCCATTTCCCGATTGCGCTGCTGCTTGTTGGCTTCATGAGCGACTTGATCGGGCTGGTGACAAAGAAAGAATTCTTCAATAATTCCGGGTTTTATCTGCTGATTCTTGGAATGTTGGGTGTGGAGGCAGCCTTTCTTTCCGGTGATTATGCTGGAGGTGGCATGCCGGAAACCGGAGCGATGGGACAGGCGCTGGAAATACATGCATCGGCGGCGGAGCTTACGCTGTGGCTGATGGTGGGAACGGCGTTCGTTCGGATTGGTGCGGTGCTCCTGAAGAAATATAAAGGCGTCGTGAAGGCGGTGGCTATGTTGCTTTTCCTGGTCGGCGTGCTTTCGATCGCCCGAACCGGCTACTATGGCGGTGAGCTTGTGTTCAAGCATGCGGCTGGCGTACAGCTCGATCTGGGTCTCGACTTTGGTTCGCTGGGCGACAATGATGTCAATTGATTCTGAAGAAGCCAAACTGGAGAACCTGTGCGTGTTTTGATTGTCGAAGATGAAAAAGGCATTCTGAATTTCCTGAAGGACGGGCTTCAGGAAGAGAATTTTGCCGTGGATGCCGCACAGGACGGGAACGAAGGGTTGGAGCTGGCTCTGACCAACGATTACGATATCGTTCTGCTGGACTGGATGGTTCCGGGGGTTAGCGGTATCGAGATCTGCCGACAGATTCGCAAGCAGGATATTTCGGTTCCGATTATTTTCCTGACGGCCAAGGATACGGTCAAGGATGCCGTTTTTGGACTGGAAGCGGGCGCCAACGACTATATCAGGAAACCATTCGAGTTCGAGGAACTGCTGGCGAGAATCCGGGTGCAGTTGCGCGAGAACGGCAGCGAGCATGCCCGACTTGAGGTTGGAAGCATTCACCTGAATCTGGATACGCATCAGGTCTTTAAAGGAGAAACGGAAATCAAGCTCACCCAGAAGGAGTTTGCGCTCTTGGAATTCCTCATCCGCAACAAGGACAAGGTGTGCAGCCGCACGCGCATCATCGAGCACGTGTGGGATATCCATTTTGATTCCGATACCTCCGTGATCGATGTCTATATCAACTTCCTGCGCAAGAAACTCGATACCGGCGACGGGAAAAACCATATCGGAACGATCCGGGGGGTAGGCTATATTGCACGTGAAGAATAGTATGAGCTTGAGAAACCGGATTGCGTTTTATTTTGTGGCTGTGACGGCGCTGTCGACGGCCATTTTGTTCTTTGTGATCTATGCCATCGTCCATAAAACCGTCTATACGCATCTGGACGGGGATCTTGAGGCCGAGCTTGCCGAGGTTTCAAACAGTGTCGTCTATTTTGAGAATGAGCTTATTTTTGCCAACAACTTTGAATGGACCGAGCGGGAACACGGACAGATCGAGGTTAATCCCACCTTCATTCAAGTGGTGGATCCTGTAGGAAAAAGTCTGCGAAAAACCGCCAACCTGAGGGACAACAATCTTGAATTCCACCCGCATGCGATCCGGAAGGAATTCTATGATTTGCCCGTTGCCGGATCAACCGTGCGACAGATCCAGGCCCCGCTGCGACCGGACAACGGCCCGATCCGGGCCTTCCTGATTCTTGCCATTCCATTTGAGGAATCGGCGAGAGTATTGTCGAACCTCAAGGTTGTACTGTGCATTTCGTTCCCAACGGTTCTGCTGTTTCTATTTGCCGTATCGCGAATGATTGCCGGACGGATTATTTCTCCGGTGAACACGGTCATCGCCACCGCCGATCTGATCACCCGTGAAAACATGAATGAGCGCATTCCCGTTCCTCCGCGCAAAGACGAGCTCCATAAACTGTCCGAGACGATCAACCGTCTTTTGGACCGTTTGCAGGAGGCGGTCGTACGCGAGAAACAATTCACGGCCGATGCCTCGCACGAGCTGCGTAATCCGATTTCGGTCATAAGGGGAACGTTGGAGGTTCTGATCCGCAAGGAGCGAGAGCCCGGGCAATACAAGGAGAAGATCCAATATGTGATTGGCGAGGTGGATCGGATGGCTGAGCTGGTTGATCAATTGCTTTCGTTGGCCCGTTCCGAAAACGGCCTGCAACCGATGATGGGGCCGGTTGATTTAAAACTGATCTCTGAACACGCATTGAGCCACTTCCGGGAATCCATTGCCGAGAAAAGCATTTCCGTAGAATGCGAATTCCATGATTACGATATCGTCAATGCCGATGCCTCGATGACCGGGATCATTCTCGAGAACCTGATATCGAATGCGATTAAATACTCCTTCATCGACGGCATAATCCATATACAAACTATCCGCACCGGCAATAGCACCGAGTTCTTGATCACCAATGCCGGGCGCATCATTTCGCAGTCCCAGCTCAACAATGTATTCGACCGCTTCTACCGGGCCGACGAAAGCCGAGCCACCAGTGTTCCGGGCACCGGTCTCGGTTTGGCGATTGTCAGGCGGTTGATTGATCTTCAGGGTTTTTCCATTTCAGCGGATAGCTCTCCGGAAAACGGCACCACATTTCGAATCATTTTCCCGATGGGATGATTTTAAGTGAATTTTAAGACTCGGTTAAAAGTCCATTAACCTAAAAACGGAAATGGGCGCGCGGAACTAAGCGCCTTTTGCGCGTAAGCGTTTAAGATCAGACGGACTGGGAACCAGGAGGGCTGGTTCATCCGCTGAGCAGGATTTCGGCTCCTTCGGGAAGCCCGTCGAG
>JAIPJC010000068.1 GCA_021734345.1 Kiritimatiellales bacterium
CCCCGATGATCAACAGAATGATCATGCCGGTCAGGCTGTAGGAAACAATCTTGCGTTTGCGGGTGGCGTGGAAGTAGCCCATGCAGAAAAGCGGGGCGAACAGCACGCGCAGGAACGTCGGGTTGCGCTTGAGGTAAAGCGCCCGGGCGGCGGCGCGCGGCGCAAACTTGAGCTGGAATCCCTTGTAGCCTTCCGCATAGCCCATGAAGATCAGGCTGACGGCCATTCCAACCCAGTGGTACCAGGCGAAGGTTGTCCCGCACAGTTCATGCACATAGGGATATAGCCGGACGATTGCGCTGCCAAAAAGCCAGCTTAGTCCCGCAATTCCCCAAACCGCTCCAATCAAACCCATCATCGCATTCTCCTTAAAAAGCCGATCACCATAGATCAATCTGCCGCAGAATCAAGTCGCTGCCCGAATTTTTACGAACCCAGTCGAGCAGCCCGTCCGCGCGGGGCGACTCCATCTTTTTCAGCAGCACCACCGCATTCTTGCGCAGTTGCGTCACGCCGGCGTATGCAACGGCATTCTGCTTGATGAGCTTGCGCAGTTGCGCGGCAGGGGTTTTCAGCAACCATTCGAGATCAACCGGAATGCGCGTATCCACCTTGTCCTTCGGCGGGCACACCACTGAGCACCAGTCGCAGCCAAACAGCCAATCCTCGATCATCGCCCCCTCTTCGCGATTCAGCACACTATGCTTTTCGATCGTGAGATAGCTGATGCACTTGCGCGCGTTGATCGGCTGGCCGAAATTGATTGCCCCGGTCGGGCACTTCTTCACGCAGGCCAGGCAGTCGTCGCACGCAAACGGCATTTTCGGTTCATGGATAACTTCCGGCAGCTCCGCATCGACAAACAGGCAGCCGATGAATACCCGCACGTTGGTCCGGTCGGGCACGCGCAGCAGATCGTTTCCGCCGACGATGCCCAACCCGCCGACGGTCGCAAACAGTCGTTCATAGACGGCCTTGGTATCGACCGCAATCTCGGCATGGACCTCATCGCCCAGCATCGTCTTCAACTCCTCCAGCATCGCCTGTCCGTTACGATGGTAGTCGGTCTCGCGGGCGTAGGCCGAGATGTAGCCGAGCAAAGCGTCCCCAGCCGGAGCAGAAAACGGGTGCGTTGCCGCCGGGTCGCCCCAGCGGTTGGTAAAAGCCAGTACGATGACCGATTTGGCAAACGGGAAGGTTTTCCAGGGATCGGACTTTTCGGCAAACATACGCTCGAGGTAGTCCATCTCGCCGTGCCGTCCGGCCTTTAGCCAATCCGCCACCACGGCATTGTTTTCCGCAATGCGCTGCTTCAGCACCGGGTTGTCCATCCGGATGCACGCCGCCGAATGCGCGCCGACCTGCCCCGCAGCTTCCTGCAACCATCGATTAAAGTTTCCCACATTCATTTTGCGCTTGGTGCTGAAAATAGGTAGCAAATGTAGCCAACATGCACGGGGAACTAAAGGTCATATTCGTTTTCGTGGACGGGCTTGGCATTGGCGCCGACGATCCCGCCGTCAATCCCCTGCTCGACCCGCGGTTTCCAAACCTTGGAAGAATGCTCAAGCACGCCATCCCGCTCGATGCCTGCCTCGGAGTCGATGGCACCCCGCAAAGCGCCACCGGCCAGGCCACCCTGCTCACCGGCATCAATGCCCCAAAGTTGATGGGCCGGCACATCGAAGGGTTTCCTCCGCCCGCCCTCAAGCATATGATCCAGCGCGAAAACCTGTTTGCCAAACTCCGGCAGCTCGGCAAGCGCTGCACCTTTGCCAACTCGTATTGGATGGATGATCCGCACCTCATCCCGCCGCGCCGCCAGTCCGTCACCACCGTCATGACCCTGGCCGCGCTGGGCGGCGTCCGCCACAAGGCCGAGCTGCTTTCCGGCCAGGCCGTCAATCATGACATCACCCGCTGGACCATGCACACGCGCGGCTACGACGGCGAACTCGTCACCCCCGAGGCCGCCGCCGACCACCTGCTCGGCATTGCCGAGGAGCATGACTTTACGCTGTTTGAATATTTCCTGACCGACCGCGCCGGCCATTCCGGCAATCCTGATCTGGTTTTACAATGTCTGGAAACACTCGAACGCTTCCTGCCAAGGGTTGGAACCTTCGCGGAAAACCCCGACCGCCTATTCCTGCTGTGCAGCGACCACGGCAACATTGAAGATGGCACCACCCGCGCCCACACGAAAAACCCCGTCCCGCTCGTCGCCCTCGGCGACCGTACCGAACACTTCCAATCCGTGGAAAACCTCACCGGCATCGTCCCGGCGATCCTTGGTTGTTTTTCGTAGAACCGGATATGTGGCGACACGCAGTGGCACCCGCCGTGCGACCCCCGGTTTTAATGCACAAATAGTAAAAATAATTAAAAATATTTGTCTTTATGTTGGCAGACCTCCGCAGTATACGGACGGGTGCATGGGATAGGACTTCGGTTGCGCAACGTGTTGCTGCGCATACATGCCAAGCGCAAGAAAATGGAGGATGGGCAAAATGAACAAGCGGATAATGGGAATGTTGGTTGTGGTCATGGGATTGGGCTTTGCGGCGCAGGCGGCGGTGACGAACCAGTGGAATCTTCTGTCGGGCAACTGGTCGGATGTTTGGAACACGGCCCCGATACCGCAAAACATCGATGATGTCGCTCTTTTGTCAGGGAATATCGGCGGGAGCAGATTCGTCACGAACGAGCTGGCGACGCTTACGTTGGGCGGTTTGGAGATCGGTCGAAAGAAGACCTCGCAGCAACGGAATGTTACCCTCTCCGGGAATGCCATCACATTTGAGAGCACGATGGGCACAGCCTTTCTTTACAAGCCGGTAGATGGCACCACTCTAAATCAGAAAAGCATCGTCAACACGGATATTATCCTTAAATCCAACCTGGCGATTACGAACGTGCATACCGGGGTCGACTCCTATTTGCAATTGAACGGATCTATTTCCGAAGCAGGCGGCGTCCGGTCGATCACGATCAATGATGCGGGTTCTTCCGTCATAATGGCCGGCACGAACAGCAGCTACAGCGGCGGCACAACACTCAACAGCGGCACGTTAAGTATTAACAACAAAAACGCCCTCGGCACCGGCTCACTGACCATAGGGAGCAGTTCCACGGCGGTTTTCGGCATGGGAAACAATACGCTCACCAACAACATCATCAATGAGGGTGTGATGACGCAAAATGGCAACGGAAAGCTCACTGGCGACATCAGTGGCAGTGGCAACCTCACTCATACGGGAACAGGATTCACATTGAATCTTAGCGGCAACAATGCGGGTTTTTCGGGAAGCATCAGCAACTCCGGAACCATTAATATTGGCCATGAAAATGCGATGGGTACCGGCACGGTGTATTTGGGAGACGGAGTCCATGTTGGAAATATTTCGAAAGCCGTCGGCGGCGGGTTCTATTTGACCGGCGACCACGCCATCTCAAACAACATTGTCCTGCTGAACGACGGCAACACGATTGGCAACAACCAAGCCCCGATGGAGCTGGCCGGTGTCATAAGCGGCGCCTACAATCTCACGAAAACCGGTATCGGCAAGGTCATTCTCAGCGGCAACAATACCTATTCCGGCGGCATCACCGTCTCAGGCGGCACACTGGTCGGAAATGCGGACGGCGCGTTTGGCAGTGGCAACGTGACGTTGGCGACGTCGACAAACATCATCGTGACACTGGTTCTCACAAACGGGTTGTTGAACAACTATATTGCCGACACAGCTACGCTGATCATGGACACCAACGCCATCCTGAACCTCGACTTCATCGGCACACCGGATACGGTCGCGGCCATTTCGCTCGACGGCGGCACAAACTTTCTCGCAGACGGCATCTACGATGCGGCGGCGCTTGCGACTGCCGGCGGCAACGGGATCTATACCGGCACCGGTAGCTTGAAGATCGGCGTAGGCGGAGTCACCTCGATCGGTTCAGTCGCGATCGGTCTCCTGCCGGGCGGTGCCAACCTGGCCTTGTCGTGGTCCACCACAAACGGCGCGGCGTATGGCGTGCAAACCAACATCGATCTGGTCAACGGAACATGGGGTACGGCGCAGACCGTCATTGGAAACGGCGGAACCCTCGTCGTGACCAACGGACTGATCGGCCCGAAGGGCTTCTTCCGCATCATTTCGGAATAGTGGTTCCGGGAGGGGCGGGGTTCGAACCCCGCCCTAAAATGAGGAAGAACCCTTCCGCGTCAACCGTCCATCATCACTTCTTGGATTTTGGCCGACAGTTGATCAATGGAGAAGGGTTTCGTCAGCAACAAGCCGACCAGCGATGGATCCCCGTCATGGGCTTCCAGCACGCTGGCCGCAAAACCGGACATGAACAGCTGTTTGATATGCGGCATGCGTTTCCTTAGGATGTTGGCCAGTTCGCGGCCATTCATACCGGGCATGACGACATCGGTCAGCAGCAGTTGGATCGTGCCGACATGTTCTGCAGCAAGCTTCAGCGCCTCTTCGGCCGAGTGGGCGGGCAACACGGTATAGCCGAGCGTCTGCAGCATGCGCGTGCCCATTTCCAGAACGGCGGGCTCGTCTTCAACCAGCAACACCGTTCCGAATCCCTGGTTTGGCCGTTGAGCGGGTTCGGCATCGCCGGAGAGCGGGAGATCGCCCTCGAACCTCGGCAGATAGATGCGGAAGGTGGTTCCTTTCCCCACCTCGCTCCGGATGCCGATGTGGCCTGCGTTTTGCTGGACGATGCCATACACCGTGGCGAGTCCCAATCCAGTTCCCTTGCCGACTTCCTTGGTTGTAAAAAACGGCTCGAAGATTTTCTCTTGCGTCTCCGCATCCATGCCGCAGCCGGTATCGCTGATCGCCAACACGGCATAGTCTCCAGAAGGCACCCCGTCGTTGCCAGCCGCCGGGCCTCCATCGACATGGCGGTTTTCCGTCGTGATATGCACCTCGCCGGCACCATCGATGGCGTCGCGTGCATTGACGCATAGGTTGGCGAGGATCTGGCCGACCTGGATCGGATCCATTTTGACCGGCCACAGGTCCGCTCCCGGTTCCCACACCAGATGGATGTTCTCGCCGATCAGGGGGCGAAGCATCTTAAGCATCTTTTGCACGGCCTGGTTCAGATCGATCACGCGGGGATCGTTCGACTGCTTGCGGGCAAATGTGAGCAGCTGGCGGGTGAGATCGCCGGCATGCCGGGCCGCTTTTTGAATCTCCGACAGATCTTCGCAGATCGGGGACGCCGTATCGGTCAGAGCAGCGGCCAACTGCGCGTGGCCCATAATGGATTGCAGGATGTTGTTGAAATCGTGCGCCACGCCGCCCGCCAGCTGCCCGATCACTTCCATCTTCCGGAACTGATGGAGCTGGGTTTCAAGTTGAAGCTTCTTTTCCTCGGCCTGCTTGCGTTCGGTGATGTCCTGAATGGTTCCGACCATTTTCACAGGAAGTCCCTGTTCATCAAATTCAAGCCGACCCATTCCCTGAACCCATCGTTCAACCCGGTCGTTTGGACGGATAATGCGATATTCCTTGTCGAAGGATTTTCTACCGCCAATGATTTCGTTCTTCAGATAAGCGCTCATCATGTCGCGGTCGTCGGGATGGATCAGCTCCACCCATCCCTCCATGGAACGATCATATGTTGCATCTATCCCCAACACCTCATTCAATACATCCGAACTTGTCCACCGCCCGGCAGGAATATCCAAGACATAGCTGCCAAGGCGGGCAATGGCTTGCGCCTCCCTGAGGGCGCTTTCGCCCTTGCGCAACGCGGCCTGGGTCCGCGCCTCGTCCTCGATGATGCCCAGCAGGGCGTTCCGGGCCTGGTTGCTTTCCGCCAACAGCGTGGCGATCCGCTCTTCCGCCTGCTTGCGTGCCGAGATCTCCGCGTGGGTTCCGTACATCATCAACGGCTGGCCGTCGCCGGTACGGGTGACGAGTTGGCCACGGTCTTGGACCCAGATCCACCGACCGTCCTTGTGCTTCATGCGGCATTCGCAGTCGTAGAAGGGCAGTTCGCCGGAAAAATGTCGTTGCAGCAGGTCGTTGGATTGCTTCAGGTCGTCGGGATGGGTCAGCACCCGCCATGTCTTGATGTTGACGGGAGCCAGCTCTTCAAGCGTATAGCCGACGATCTGCGCCCATGTCTCGTTGAAAACCACGTCGCCGGTTTGAACATTCCATTCCCAGGTGCCGACGTTTGTTCCTTGTATGATGCTGGCCATGCGCTGTCGCTCCTCCCGCAGGTCAACGGTCAGATCCTGTGCCATGCGCTGGGCTTCGGAACGCGTACCTTGCAGCGTCCGGATCAAGACGAACAGCAACAGCACGACAAGCGTGCCGCCAAACAAGACGAGCCATGCCTCGGTGTATTGCACCGTAAAAAATCCATTGCCGATCTGGACAAGGCGCAGGGTCCAGCGATGCCCGTTGAAATCGATCGGGATCAGTTGGTTGAACTGCTCTTTGGCTCCTCGGTTGCCGCTCCCGATGGAGTGGCATTGGTAGAGCAGGCTGCGGGGCAGCGGTTGCCCACCGTCGAAAACCTGGAGGTGCAGATGCTGGTCGCGCTCCAGATTGTAGTCGCCCAGTATGCCCTGGAACAGGTCGGTCATCCGATAGACGCCGGAGACCCAGCCATAAAGGGCGGCCCGGCGTTGCTTTACGGAACCGATGGGCATGCCTTTACGATAAACGGGGGCATACATCAGCGTACCGGCCTGTACGTCCTCGTCGGTTTCCTGAACCAAGGTCACTTTGCCGGAAAGCATCACCGAATCCTCGTCCCGCGCCCGTTCCATGGCGGCCCGGCGCACGGGTTCCGAGAACGTGTCGTAGCCGAAGGCCCGCTGGTTGCGTTCGTCAAAGGGTTCCAGATAGATGACGGGAGTGTAGATATCGCGATCCCCCACCGGCTTTACCGTGTACTCCGGAAACCCTTCGCTGCGGATTTCCTGGATGTGGCGGGCCAGCCCGGCCCGCGGTACCAGCAATGAAAACCCCAGACCCTGAATGCCGGGGAGAAATTGTTCAGCTTTCTCTCGCCGAGCAAAAACATGCCATTCGTCGCGCGTGACTTCTTCGTCTGCATTAAAAAACGCCGCACAACTCCGCAAGATCCGCGCATGGACATAAAGACGGTCTGTAATCCTATTTTTGATTTCGTTGCAGTGGACATCGAAATCCAATTTTTCCGCCCGCTCCACGATCGTTTTCATGTATAGGGTTGCTGCGGCGACCAGCACCAGGCCGACCCCCAGCACAAGCCAGGAAAAGAAATTGTTCTCGCGTGCAGGCGACCGGCGATTCTTCATGGGTGCTCCTGCCGTTCAGAGCTTTCGGGGGTGCCGTAGGGCGGTGGCTGGCCGAGCCGAACGGCTAGTGCGTTGACCTCTTGTTTTAACGCGCCGATCCGCCCTTCGCGCCCAAGCGTCGCGGTCTGCCAAAGTTGCAGTTCATTCATTTTCGCAAGCAGCGCATCTTCCGCCCGCTTGCGGTCGGTAATGTTCTCCAGAATACCCTGCACCAACATGGACCCAAACAGTTTTTTCTGGACCGGCGGAGTGGATACCCGCACGTGGCGGATCGCCCCGTCGCAGGTGAGCATTCGGTATTCCTGAACCATGCTTTTTCCCGCCAGCACCTTTGCAAAAGTCTCTTCCGCCAGCGCCACATCGTCCGGATGGAAAAAGGAAAGGTAGCGGATCCCGATCACTTCATCCGGCCGGTATCCCAGAATGGGGGTGATGGCCGCGCTGACATACTCAACCGTACCATCCATCCGGAGAGAGAAAACCGCTTCGTTTAGATTCTCGACCAGATTCCGCAGGCTGATGTCGCTTGCGTGCAGTTTTTTGTCCTGCTCCACCAAGGCATCCAGCATGGTGTTGAATTCGCGCGCGATGTCCGCCGCCTCGTCGCTGCCGGGAAGCGCCGCACGGACCTGGCTGTTGCCGGAACGCACCGCATCCATGGTCTTCTGGACAACGTAAAGCCGCCGTGTAAGCCGGATGCCCATGACCCAGGCCATGGCGGATCCAACGAAAATCGCCACCAACGCATAGATGATTCCGCTCTTGGTAATCTGCATGAGCTTTTCGCCCGCCACCTGCTGCCCGATGCCGATGCGGACCCATCCTACCTGCTGTTCCCCGATCCGTGCAGGAACCGCGATATCCACCAAGCCGGGCGTCCTGCTGAGCAGCGTCTGGGAGGCTACGCGGGGCAGATCCAGCATGTACAGTCCCCGCTTGGACTGGTCGGTATCCGCCAACACATGGCCATCCTGGTCCGTCAGGCTGGCGAAGAGCAGTTCCGGGTAGCGGCGCTGGGATTCCACCAGCTCCTGCAATCCCGAGAGATCGTTCGCGGCAATCCAGCCTGCGGTCGAAGTGGCGAGAGCTTCCGACAGCGCGGTCGCCTGCTCGACCTGGCGCTCCAGGAGCATGTCGCGCTGGCGGTGCGTCAGGTCGCCAATGAAAAGGGACATCATGACGGCATGCACGGCGGCCACACCCAGCATGAGCTTCCCGCGCAGTGTGCCAAAAAGAAATCCATGCAAACGTCGCAGCATCATTTTTCCTCCACCGGCCTTACTTCCTGCTCGAAACGCAACACATAGGCCCGCACCACATCGTAGTTCTGGTCGGATGCGGGAATAAAACGGGCCGTCTCCATCCCGGCCAGAATCGTCCGGCCCTCTTCCGTCTCCTGTAGTCCGGTAAGCAGGGAAAAAACCTGTTCCCGGACTACTGCGGGAACATCGTCGCGAACCATGACCGAATTGTTGACCAGCGATTCTGTTTCCCAAATCAGCTTCAGCTCGGCCGCTTCCTTCGGATGGTCTTTCTGGAAGGCGCGCCATGGCGGCGGCCAAGTCGCACCCGCCGCCGTCAGGCCCATGTAGGCGTTCATGATGGAAGATTCCTGCGAACCGACATAGCGGTTGTCGATATCGGACATGACGTTGATGCCGTGGACATGGAGAAAGTACTGGGGCATGATGCAAGCCGCCAACGCCGTGGGAGACGGGTAGCTCACGACCTTGCCCTTTAAATCAACGGGGGCTTCCAAACCGCTGTCCTTGCGCACCACGAAGATGCCTTTGAAATCCTGAGGCTCCCCTGCCATGGCTATCACCTGATATCCCTTTTCAATCGCCTGCAAGGTTTGCCAGGGATTGGGCAACAGGAACCCGGGCTGCCGCGCATTGTATTTTTCTTCGAAATTGGCGTAGTCCCGCGAGGCCTCCAGCTCGAAGCGGGCACCCGTCATCCGCTTGTTCAGATAATCGATCAGCGGATGGTACGATTGGGTGAGCTTGGCGGGATTATGCAGCGGATGGACAGCGAAGTGATAGCAGGGCACATCGGAAGACACAGGGCTCGACCCGTATTGCGGACCGGCCACTTCAGGCTCCCGGCTGCATCCCGGACACATGCCCAAGAGCAGTATGGTCGTGAGGCAGGCCAAAACCCTTCGTGTCATTGCATTCTCCTGCTTTCCGGTCGGTCTTTCCTCGTGTAATTGCCAGGCCCGTCCCGGTGCCCGTTGTCGGCGGCGATTCTATTTCATGACGGTTGCATTGGAATACATTGCCTATCCGCCGTCTAGCAAATTCCGTGTTTTATGTAAGGGGTTATACCCGTTAGATCACAGACGCCGCTTGTGTCCGGAGAGGAAAAAAGATAACTACTGTCCCCTACCCCTATGAAAGGGGACAAGGGGAAGAATAATGACAAAAGCAATACTGCTGGCTGGGATGGCCATTTGTTGCGGTTCCGCCATGGCCGCTGTGGAAATTACGACGCTACGCTGCGAATACCTCGATCATCCACTGGGTATCGACGTCCCCCATCCCCGGCTGGGGTGGATCGTGAAATCGGATGCCCGCGGCGAAAAGCAGACAGCCTATCGAATTCTGGTGGCGAGCAGTGCCAAAAACCTACAGGAAGACCGGGGCGATCTATGGGATTCCGGCCAGCACATGTCCGACCAGACCATTCACATAGCCTATGAGGGGAAAGACCTCCAGCCCCGCACGCGGTGCTTCTGGAAAGTCTGCGTCTGGGACAAGGACGGCAAGCCATCCCCTTGGAGCGAACCGGCGATGTGGTCGACCGGCCTGTTCATGACATCCGAACCTTCACCGGAAATGGTGGCGGAATTGAAAGCGCGCTGGATCGGTTCCGATGGCTCTTTCGCAGAGGATCCGTGGCTGCGGAAATCCTTCGTGCTGGCCGACCGGCCGGATGACGCCCTGGCCTACGTCGCATCGCTCGGATACCATGAACTATTCGTCAATGGGCAGAAGGTGGATGACAGCGTACTGAGCCCCAGCATCAGCGACCTGTCCCAACGTGCCCGCTACACCGCCTACGACATTACGCCCTATCTCAATCCGGGCACAAACACGATTGCATTCTGGCTGGGATCGGGTTGGTCGAAGTTTCCCCTTTTCGCCGTAACGAACAAGCCGCTGGTCTTGGCGGAATTCGACCTCAAGCTTCCCGGCGGCGAAACCACGACGCTGGCCACGGACGGGTCGTGGAAAATACACCCGAGTTCCAGCACCCTCGTCGGCGAGTGGCGGCAGGGCCAGTATGGCGGCGAACACGTCGACGCCCGCAAAACCATGCCGGGCTGGAACACGGCCGGATTCGACGACTCGACATGGGCGCTGGTGAAAACCTACGATCCCAAGCTAAAACTCTCGGCGGAGAAGATCGAACCCAACCGGAAGATGACCACCCTCGAGCCCGTTGCGATAGACGAACTGAAACCGGGCGTCTACCGGGTCGACATGGGGCGCAACTTTGCGGGCTGGACCGAGATGGCGCTTACGGGCGAACCGGGCGCAACCGTGGAACTCTCCTTCTCCGAACACGAAAATGGCGAAAATAAATTCAGGATACACAGCGCATGTACGCTCGACGATCAAGGGATGGGTGTATTCCGCAACCGATTCAACTACAGCGCGGGGCGCTGGATCACCATCAGCGGAACCACCCAGAAGCCGGCGCTGGCCGACATAAAGGGCTACCAGATCCACAACGCCTACCAGCGCGTCGGCAGATTCAAATGCTCGAACCCCCTGCTCAACCAAATCTATGACACGACCCTTTGGACCTATGAATCGCTCAGCCTCGGCGGATACGTGGTCGACTGCCCGCACCGCGAACGCCTCGGCTACGGCGGCGATGCCCATGCAACCATGGAGACGGCGCTCAACAGCTATGGCATGGGCGCGTTCTTTACCAAATGGATCGAGGACTGGCGCGATGTCCAGAAACCCGACGGCGACCTGCCCTATACCGCACCGACGCACACCGGCGGCGGCGGGCCGGCCTGGAGCGGTATTTGCGTCACCCTGCCCTGGGCCACATACGAACGCTATGCCGATCTTCGCATCCTCGAAGAGACCTATCCCACCATGCAGCGATGGATCGCTTTCCTTGACACCCATGCCACCAGCAACATGCTCGTCAAATGGGGCGGCAACTGGGACTTCCTCGGCGACTGGGTGCCGCCGGGCAAGGACCAGCGTAAAAACCGGGTCGATGAATACGACACGCTCTTCTTCAACAACTGCTACTACCTCTACAATGTGGAACTGGTTGCCGGCATCGCGGACCTGCTTGGGAAACCGGCCGAGGCGGCCGCCTACCGCAAACGGGCGGAAGACATTCGCCAGGCCGTCCATGCCAAATTCTTCAATCCGGCCGACAACACCTATGCCAGCGGCGACCAGTTGTACCTCGCGCTTCCGCTTCTCGTCGGCGTGACGCCCGCCGAACTCCGCCCCGCCGTCATGAAGGCGCTGGAAGATAAAATCATGGTGGCGAAAAACGGGCACCTCGACACCGGCATCCACGGCACCTATTTCCTAATCAAGCTTCTGACCGAGATGGACCGCAACGACTTGATCTTTGCGATGGCATCGAAAACCGACTACCCCGGCTGGGGCTACATGATGGCCAATGGTGCCACCACCATATGGGAGCAGTGGGATGGCAAGAGTTCGCTTTTGCATAGTTCGTTCCTATGCATCGGGGCGTGGTTCATCGAAGGCGTGGCGGGCATTCAACTCGACGACCTTCAACCGGGCTACAAGCATTTCATCATCAAGCCCGGGATCGTGGGTGATTTGACCTGGGCCCGCGGTGAAATGGATTCCATCCATGGCAAGATCGTCAGCGACTGGAAGATTGAAGATGGCCGGATTTTCATGGACGTCACCGTTCCGGCCAACACCTCCGCAACCATCTATGTACCGGCCAAGCAGGCTACGGATGTGACCGAATCAACGGGCATCAGGTTCCAGCGCATGGAAAACAATTGCGCGGTCTTCGAAGTGGAATCGGGTAGCTACCGGTTTGTTGCCCAACCTTAGAACTGAATGCCGACCTGGACGACAAAACCGCTCATGTCGAGCGTGTCGTTCGGAGAGGATCCCTTGTCGTTGCTAACATCGAACTCGGCGGCCACATAGTCGAGCGTGAACACGAAACGGATCGAGTCGTTGCCTACCGTCGCCTTGACGCCCAATACACCGCCGACGGTGGGATCGAACTCCACGGCTTCATCCAGCGAACCCTGCCAGACGGGAGCCGTATATGCATTGAATCCGGCGTGCGGTCCGATGGAAAAAGCGCCGCGCTGTTCGCCGAACTTGTAGCGGATGGAGGAGTCGATGCCAAACAGCAGGCCGGATATCGCATCGTTGCCGTAGAAGCCGCCCAGCCCGGCCACATCGACCACATAGCCGGACTCGTCGAATTCCAAGCCGGCCTTGAGGTTGCCGACCAGCGAGGCCTGGCCATCGATGGTTTCCACATACGTAGGGGCTGTGCCCTGCCTTACCTGGAACCCATCCATATCCGGGCTGATCCAGAATCCGCCCGTGCCTTCGGCGAACCACTTGGATTCAGCCATTGCACCGGATGCCAACCCCATAATCACAACCATGATCCAACCAGCTTTCGCGTTCTTCTTCATAGCGCCTCCTTGTTTGTCGAGCCACCATACTCCCAGATTGGGCCGCCCCCTTCAACCGGATTATATGGCTCTTGAAAGCAGATGCACCAACAGGTATGGTGCCGCGCATGACTCAAGGAACGATCAAGCGTCCGGACTGGGACGAATATTTCATGGATATCGCGCACGTCGTCTCGAAGCGTGGCAACTGCTGCCGCCGCAAAGTGGCGGCGCTGATTGTGAGCGACCGGCGGATCATCTCGACCGGCTACAACGGGACGCCACGCGGGATCGACAACTGCTTCGAAGGCGGCTGCCCGCGCTGCGCAAGCGATGCCCCGTCGGGGTCAAGCCTAGGCGAATGCATCTGTGCGCACGCGGAGGAAAACGCGATCGCGCAGGCGGCCTACCACGGCATCGCCGTCAAGGACAGCATGCTCTATTGCATCCTGAGCCCCTGCCTGATGTGCACGAAGATGATCATCAACGCGGGCATCAAGGAAGTCGTCTACGAAACCGAATACCACTTCACCGAACAGGCGCGCGGCCTGTTTACGACCGCCGGGGTGGTGTGCCGGCAATTTACCCGGCCATAGGAACCATTGCCTTGAAAGAACTGCTGACTTTTCTGTTTGCCGCCGCCACGTGCCTATCCGTCCACGCCGGTGGTTTTGAGGAATGCTTCATTCCCGGCGAGGTCTCGGAATACAAGGTTTCGTGGATGGGCATTCCGCTCGCATGGTCGAAAACCACCACCGACACCATCAACGAAAACGGCCGCGAGCTTGTTCGCATCCGGATGGAATCCCAAACCTACGCGGCGTATACGCATATCTATCCGGTCGACGACGTGACCGAGGTGGTGGTCGACCCCGCAACCGCCCTGCCGCTACGGCTGGATCTAACAATCAACGAAGGGAGTCGCCACAAAAGCCACCTCACCACCTTCCGGCACGACCAGCACGTGGCCATCTTCCAGGACCGCATCACGAAGGACTTCCGGGAAGTGCCCATAGACAGCGACACGAAGGACGTCGTCACCTTCCTCTATTCCATACGTAATCAGACGTGGGAAACCCTCGCCGCCAAAAAACACAAACTTTTCGTCGATGGCGAAATGCACGAACTCGGCATAGAACTCGGCGAGGAAGATGACGTCAAACTTCCATCCTATGGGAAGGTGCCCTGCATCGCCATCGAACCCGTTGCCCAGTTCAACGGCCTATTCCTGCGACAGGGGAAAATCACGTTTTGGGTTTCAAAGCAAAACCGTCGCATGGTTACATGCGTCCAAGCCAAAATCCCCGTTGGAAAAATCACCGTGAAGCTGCAGGATGTATCCGGCCCCGGCGACGACTTTTGGATCAACAACAAGCAGTAATGGAGCAGAAATGAATAGGATAGTTGGCGTCATTCCCTCCCGCTGGGGCTCGACCCGGTTTCCGGGAAAAAGCCTGGCAATGATTTCGGGAAAACCGATGATCCAATGGGTCGTCGAACGCGTGAAGCAGGCAAAGAAGCTCGATGCCGTCATCGTTGCGACCGACGACCGGCGCATCGCCGACTGCGTGCATGGGTTGCACATCCCCGACGTGCAGGTAGCGATGACCCGAGCGGACCATCCCTCCGGCACCGACCGCATTGCCGAAGCCGTCCAAGGTTTGGAAATCGACGCGGTGATCAACGTGCAGGGCGACGAACCTTTGATCGATCCCTTGCTGATCGACGAGCTGGCCGGCGTAATCGCCTCCGGCAAATGGGACATGGCCACCGCCGCGACACCCATTGCAGATCCATCGCAGATCCGCGACCCGTCGGTGGTGAAGGCGCTGTTCAACCGCCACGGGCAGGCGCTCTATTTTTCCCGCGCCACCATCCCGCACATCCGCGAGCCGGAAGGCGTTTCAACATCCGGCATCTACTGGCGGCATATCGGCATCTACGCCTACCGTCGCGACTATCTGCTCCAGCTCGTCGCCGAACCGCCATGCGCACTCGAAAACCTGGAAAAGCTCGAACAACTCCGCGCGCTCGACATGGGCTGCCGGATGAAGGTCATCAAAACGCAGGACTTTGGCATCGGCGTCGACACGCCCGAGGACATCGCCAAGGCGGAAGCCCTGCTGGCTCGCCTGTAGAACAATAACGTTCCCCGAAGGGGAATACCGCGAATAGCCATGGGAAATGGAAAACAACAGACAAACCCCACAGGGGTTGCCCAACAGATGTCGACCTACACGCAAATTCTGTATCACATCGTTTTCGCCACCAAGAATCGCGAGCCGGTGTTGCGAAAAGACCGGCGCGAAGACCTGTATAAATATGTCTGGGGCATTATCCAAAAGCGGGATTGCCACCTCTACCGCATTGGCGGAATCGAAGATCACATCCATATCCTATGCAGCTTGCACCCATCGATCGCCCTCGCGGATTTGGTCAAGGAAATCAAAGTCGCCACCTCCGGCTGGATCAAAGAAAACAAGGTATTCCCGCATTTTGGGCATTGGCAAAACGGCTACGGGGCATTCACCTGTTCCATCGAATCGAGGGAGCGCATCATCGAATACATCAAACGACAGGAACAACACCACGCGCAGGAATCTGCTCCGGATGAATTGCGGCGGCTTTTAGCCGAAGCCCATATCGACTACGACCAAAAATATTTTGAATGACGATTGATGTTGGGAAACCCCGATGGGGTTTATATATTGCGCACCATTATGGATCCACGGGTTTTACCCGTGGCTAGTAGAGGAAAGTCCCGTTGGGGCAAACAATAGATTTCCCCAGAGGGGAAGACCGTGACTAGCCATGGGTAGAACCCATGAAAAATAGGGGATAAAACAATGACCAAAACAATAAACGTTGCAGGCGTGAAATTCGGCGGGAACCATCCGCTGGCCCTGATTGCGGGACCGTGCGTGATCGAAAGCCGCGAGGGCTGCATGGAGATCGCGGACAAGCTGGTGAAGCTGGCCAAGCGGCAGAATATTCCGCTGGTGTTCAAGGCGTCGTACGACAAGGCCAACCGCACCTCGATCAACTCCTACCGCGGCCCCGGCATCTCGAAGGGCCTCGAAATCCTGGCCGAGATCCGGGAGAAGTACAACGTGCCCGTGCTGACCGACGTGCACAGCATCGAGGAAATCCACATCGCCTCGAAGGTCGTCGACATCATCCAGCTCCCCGCCTTCCTGATCCGCCAGACCGATATCGTGGTGGCCGCCGGCGAAAGCGGCGCGGTCGTCAACGTGAAGAAGGCACAGTTCGCCGCCCCGTGGGACATGAAGAATGTTGTGAAGAAGATCGAATCCACCGGCAACACCAAGATCATGCTCACCGAACGCGGCGCGTCGTTTGGCTACAACACACTCGTCGCCGACATGCGCAGCCTGATCATCATGCGCGAGCTGGGGTACCCGGTTATCTTTGACGCCACGCACTCCGTACAGTCGCCTGGCGGACAGGGTGACACCTCCGGCGGCGACGGGCGCTTCGCCCCCTACCTCGCCAAGGCGGCCGCGGCTGTCGGCGTCGATGGCATGTTCATCGAAACGCATCCCGACCCGTCGAAGGCGCTCTCCGACGGCCCGAACATGATCCCGCTGAAGGATCTGGGCGGCCTATGGAAAAAACTCGATGCCATTGATCAAATAAAATAGGAACGTGTTGAATATCATGAAATCAGCAGCGGAACTACAAGCGCAGTTTGGCATAGACGGAGTTGTTTCAATCAGCGACCGGACGCCAAACTATCCGGTCATTGAAATCAATAACGCCCATGCCAAGGCTTCCATCGCACTTCATGGCGGACATGTCATGACGTTTCAACCACACGGACAAGATCCTGTTTTATGGGTGAGCGACACGGCCTACTATCAAGAAGGCAAGTCCATCCGCGGCGGGATTCCAGTATGCTGGCCGTGGTTTGGAAAACATCCGAGCAACCCCGACCTTCCGGCGCACGGTTTTGTGCGCTACCACTTCTGGGAGTTGGACGCGGTGGAGCACGATCAAAACAATGCAACCTGCGTGAAGCTATCGATCCGCGACGACGAGGAAACCCGCAAGAAATGGCCCCATGCCTTTGAGCTGGAACTCACCGTGGTGGTGGCAGCGGACCTGTCCGTTTCACTAAAAATGACAAACCGGTGTCCTGAACCAAAAACCTTCACGTCGGCGATGCATACCTACCTGCAGGTTGGCGATATTTCCGAAATCGAAATCGCCGGGCTGGAAAACACCGACTACCTCGACCACCTCAATGCGAATAAGCTGGAAAGCCAGCAGGGTCGCATCCGTTTCGACGGCGAAGTTGACCGGATCTATAAAGATACCGCCGCCGATATTGTGGTTCACGACCCGAAACTCAACCGGAAGATTCGCACGCAAAAAACAGGTAGCCACACTGCGGTGGTCTGGAATCCTTGGATTGCAAAATCAGCAACCATGGCCGACTTCGACGTCGGCGGATACCGTCGCATGGTGTGCGTCGAAACCACCAACGCCGTCACTGATGAAGTCCTTCTTGATGCAGGCGCATCGCATTGTCTCGGAACGATCATTTTAGTTGAACAATAGGAGGAATCCCATGCTACCAAAAATTCCATTCGGAAGAACCGGACACGAAAGTTCCCGCCTTATTTTCGGGGCATGCGCCTTCTCAGCTTGCGACCAGTCCGATGCCGACCGCACCATGGATCTGATCCTCAAACACGGCATCAACCACATTGATACGGCGGCGAGCTATGGGGTATCCGAACAACGACTGGGCCCGTGGTTGAAACACCACCGCAACGAATTTTTCCTCGCTACGAAAACCGGACAGCGCACCTACGACGCCGCCAAGGATGAGCTGTACCGGTCACTGGAACGGCTCCAGACCGACCATGTGGATCTATGGCAAATGCATTGCCTGATCGACCCCAAAGAATGGGATACCGCCATGGGCGACGGCGGGGCGCTCGAAGCTTTCGTGGAAGCGCGCGAAGAAGGCCTCGTGAAACATCTCGGCGTGACCGGCCATGGTCTGCACGTTTCCCCCATGCATCTAAAAAGTCTGGAACGTTTCGACTTCGACAGCGTGCTGCTTCCCTACAACTATGCGCAGATGGCAAACCCAACCTACGCCGCTGATTTCAAGCGGTTGGTGGATCTCTGCGCAACGCGCAACATAGCCGTGCAAACCATCAAATCGGTTTCGCGCGGCCCGCAGGGCGACCAACCTAAACGCTACAACATGTGGTACGCCCCGCTTGAGGATCAGGAGGCCATCAACCACGCCGTCCATTGGGTGCTGGACAAT
>JAIPJC010000069.1 GCA_021734345.1 Kiritimatiellales bacterium
GAGGGGCTGCTGATTGACCAGCAACTTGATCCGCCCAATGATTTCGTCAGTGAATTCACGTCCATCTATTTTTTTCATGCCGGGACGATGGCAGAAAAAAAGCGCTGTGTCCCGCTAAATATGTGGGAACTGTTCAGTCGCGGGCCGGGCTGATCACCGGAAAACACCAGCAGCGATTCGGGTTCGAGGGCAACGACGATGCCGGAAAGTGGGACGACAAGAAACAGGCTATTTTCGGAGTGGATCTCAGCCAGAAAACCATGGCCGACCAGCTCAAGACGCTGGGCTACTACACGGGCATTGTCGGGAAATGGCATCTCGGCTACGAGGATAAGTTCTATCCGAACAAGCGTGGCTTCGACTATTTTTATGGATTGCGCGGTGGCTCCAGAACCTTTTTCCCCGACCCGAAGTTGGAAACCTCGACCTCTCCATTGGAACATTCAAAGCTGCTGGAAAAAAACGGTGTGATCCTGCCGGAAAGCCAGATCACACATGTGACTGAAACCCTCGGCGACGCCGCGATCGAATTCATCGACGCGGCCCGCAAACACAACCAGCCGTTTTTTCTCTACCTGTCGTTCACCGCGCCGCACAGCCCGTTGCAGTCGGATCCCGAAAGTTTGGAGCAGGTCGTCAAGCTGTTTCCGGACGCCCTGAAAAAGCGGCAGAACTATCTGGGCCTCGTTCGCGGCATGGACCGTCACGCCGGCCGGGTACTCGACCATCTGAAACAATGCGGGCTCGACAAGAATACGTTGGTCGTTTTTCTCAGCGACAACGGCGGTTCGGCGAAAAACGCATCGAACAACGATCCGCTGCACGGCTATAAATGGACGCCGTTCGAAGGTGGCTACCGCGTTCCGATGGCCATCAAGTGGCCGGGCGTGGTTGCGCCGGGAACCGTGCTGAACACCCCCGTTGTTTCATTGGATCTGATGCCCACGTTCATCACCGCCGCCGGCGGTTCCGTTCCAGACGGACTGGACGGCATCGATCTCACCCCCCTGCTCGCCGGCAAAGAAAAGAGCCTGAAACCCCGCTTGCTGCTCTGGCGCGACACCAACGGCGAGGGTTGGACAAAAACCATCCTGCGCGATCCGTGGAAACTCATTCTCCGGCAGGATTCAAAATTCAAGAAACTCAAAACCACGGAGCCGTGGCTGTTCAATATTGGAACCGATCTCCAGGAAACCGACAACCTGGCGGAACAATATCCGGAAACCGTGAAGGAGCTAAGCGGACTCGTCAACGACTGGTCCTCTACTCTCGAAGATCCACGCTGGTAATCCCTATTGCAATACCGCACCGGAAACCCGACCCAGACAAAGGACACACATGTACAACACCGTATCGAAATATTGGTGGTCGGCACAACGTGTGAATGGGGACGATTAGACAATGGTGCTGTAGGCAAAAACATAGATAGGATGTGTATGTCATGAATCGATCAATCAAAACGATACTTTTGCTTGGTGTAGTCGGGGTTGTAGTCGGCTGTTATGCCGCCGGGGATCTGAAAGGAAATCCGGCTGTCATTCCCGTGCCGCGCGCGACGGAAGGAAAAGCTTGGCTTGCCGACCGTTATACCCAGTTGAAGACCGAGCTGGGCACCCGCGATCTTTCCAAAGTGGAGCTGTTGTTTGTCGGCGATTCCATTACGCAGGGCTGGCTCAAAGAGGGAGCCGAATCCTGGACCGCTTCCTTTTCAGGAGCACCCAACCACGCGTTGAATCTAGGGGTTGCCGGAGATCGTACCGAACATGTGCTGTACCGATTGCTCTCCGCAGCGGATGGCGGCATGGGAAATCTAGACGATCCACGCCTCAAACCGAAAATCATTGTGCTGATGATCGGCACGAACAACCTGTTCAACAATCCGCCGGATGAGATTATTGAAGGCGTTGTTGCCGTATGCGATCGCTTGCGCGAACTGGAACCGCAGGCACGGATCATCCTGTGTTCGATCCTGCCCACCAAGGATGACGAACGCAACCGTACTCTCGTCGTTCCGGTCAACCGCCAACTCCAGACCTTGGCAAAGGTGCAGTGGCTCGATCTCTATCCAACCTTTGTCAACGAAAGCGGCTTGCAGCGCTCGGATTTTTTTCGAGACGGACTCCACCCCAATGCCGATGGATACCGGGTTTGGCGCGATCTGCTGATGCACTCCATTATTAGAGGGAATTCATAAATATAACGTTATTCCGCAATTATTAATTTCTAATAGCGCAATGTTTATATGCCTCACAAATATATTATTTGCATATTTTGGTTGTTTTGTATCAATTTAAATGCAATACGTGTGATTGCCATGGGGCATGAAAAATTAAAACAGCCTAAAGGAGAGAGAAGCATGAAGAAAACAACGTGGATATATTTGGCGGTCTTGCTGGCAGGATTCGCAACAAACAGTAGTGCCGATATAGTAGCCAACCTATTGCAGGATCCCGGCTTTGAGTCCCTCACGGGAAACGCACCAGATACAACCACCACGCCTTGGGCGGCGGTCGAACCAACCAAGTTCCCCATATCTTCAGTTTCTGGAACAAGTGCCACACAGAATTATCATAGCGGTAGCGATGCCGTGGTTTTCCAATACTATGCCATCAGTCCGACGGCGCGATTCTATCAAGATGTAGGCACTCAAATCGTAGCCGGAAAAGATTATGAACTGTCCATATGGTCGCTTCTTGGTGACAAAAGCGCGAATGCAGCGCACACCAACTCGACAACGTTCAACATGGCAATCTATACCAGTACTACCGTTGACGGAACATACACCTACCGCACCGGAGTCTTTAATCTGAAACCGACAGCACCAGATCAATGGGAGCAGTTTACAACAACCTTCACCGCCGAAAACTTATCCGCGTGGCAGGGCGAATACATGAGAGTGGCGTTTACACGACCCAATAATAGCGTGGAATATCGGTTGTATTTTGACGACGCCTCCTTTGGAGAGGTGTCTGTAATTCCCGAACCGGCAACGCTCGGTCTTGTGGCGTTGATTGGATTGGGGTTGCTTGCCGCCCGCCGCTTCATGTTGATGTAGTCCACACCCTGCCCGAACCGACCCGGCGTCGGCAGGTCAACCAGGTCGGCCCCGCGGCCGGCCTTTTTTGACGGATGGTTTTATAGTCCATTGAAAGGAGGCTAGCATTGAACGGTAAGGCCTTTGTTGTTTTGTTGTCGTTGCTGGCAACGGGTGCGGTCGGAAACGCCTTTTCGGCTGTGGCTGAAAATATATTGTCCGACGCAAGTTTCGAGTCCATCGCAGGGAACGAGCCAAACGCGACCACTACACCTTGGTTCACTTCCGGCGAAGGCTCGGATGGCAGTTTCATAACTTCCACGGATCTGGCACATGGCGGGGTTCAATCCGCGAGGTTTGCATTCTACTACGATGAAGGAGCTATTGTGCAGAACACGGGCGTTCCGATCCAGGCCGGCAGGGACTATCAATTGTCCGTTTGGGCGATGATCGCCGAACCGAGCACGGAGCCGGCCCACACCAATGCCTCGTTGCTCACGCTCAGTATATATACCAGCCCTGCGATAGACGGAACCTATGCATGGAGGAAATCCCAATACGGCAATATTCCTTCGGTGACGAACGAATGGCAGCAGTTCACACGGGTCTTTACGGCCGCCGAATTGTCGGATTGGGTCGGGCAATACATGCAGGTGCGCTTCATAAAGCAAAACGCCAACAGCACCTATAAAATAAACATCGACGATGCCGCCTTCGGGATGGTTGACAATTTGTTGTTGGATCCCGGGTTCGAGTCCATCACCGGCAACCAGCCCGACGCGGGCACCACGCCGTGGTACACCACTGGCGAAGCCAATGCCGCGAACTTCGTAACGTCCACGACCAAGATGCATAGCGGAGCCCAGTCGTCGGTGTTCAAGGTATACAACGACGCCGGAGCGATCTCGCAAAATTTGGACGAACAGGTCGACATCGGAAAAACCTATCGAGTCTCGGTCTGGATGATGATTTCCGAGCCAACCGGAACGGCATCATACACCAACGAACCCAAACTTAATATCGGGCTTTATACTGGTCCGACTCTCGGCGGAACATATTCCTTCCGGCAGACCTTGAAGAGCTGCCTGAATACAACGACCGACACATGGGAGCAGTTTTCTGTCATCGTCGACGCCGCATCCATGGCGGGCTATGCCGGGGAATACATCCAGTTGCGTTTCAACAAACCCAATACGGCGGTATCGCACCGGATGTACATCGACGACACTTATTTTTCGACGCTCAAGCCAACGACCATCCGGATTTTTGGATTCGGAGATCCGCTACCCTAGCCCACAACCTTTTTTAAGCAAGAGACCGAAGGCGATGTCGGGGCGTCCCTTTTCATTGCCAATCAATAGATGAGTACCTACGGAATAAAGAAATGCTGAAGATGAAAATTTGTATTGCAGTCGTATTCGCCACTTGTGGCATGTCCTTCGGGGAGGTTGTTCAAAACCTTTTGACCGATCCCGGATTTGAACCATCGAACATATCCATGATCAGCGAGACTTCGTCACCTTGGTTTGCCGTCGGTAAGGAGGGTCTGGAGGGGTGCTTGTTGACTTCCGTCCATGCCCATGGCGGAACGCAGTCCGCTGAATTCAAATATTATTTCAGCCAGAGCGGTATCGCCCAGAATACAGGCCATCGGATAGAGGCGGGAAAGATCTATGAAATATCGTTTTGGATGCTCATCGACGAACCAGCCAGCGATGCAAAATTCATCAACACCCCCACCGTGACCATGGCCCTTTGGAGCAGCCCGCAAGTCGAAGGGCCATACCAATTCCGCCTTGGCCTGTTCAACAGGACTCCAACGGTCGCCGGGGAATGGCAAAAGTTCTCGTACGTGATCCCCGCAAAGTCGGCGCTCTCGGAGTTCGCAAACGAATATGTGCAAGTTCGCGTGACGAAGCCAAAAAACGCGACCCATCGCATATTCGTCGATGACATTGCCTTTGGATCGTCGGACGCCAAACCATCTAAAAAAGCGAAACAGACGGAGAAAGGAAACGGAAAATCCGCCCAAACGACCCCCTACCGCCGCTGGGCTTCCATGCATGGACTTAAAGGAAGCGAAGCCCTGCCAAACGCCAATCCCGACGGGGATGCGCTCAACAACCTGTATGAATATGGATTGGGTGGGAATCCGACCGATGGGAACGATGTTGGAATGACTCCGATCTATGGAAATCTCGACGAACATGGAACCAACTTCGCCTACATCTACCCGCGACGGATCGATGCGAATAAAGGTCTAATCTACCGGCTGGAACGGAACGGCAGAACCGTTACCAAAGACGAATGCGAAGAGATGAACACCGCGAAACTCAACGATGAGTATGATGCCATCGTTATGCGGATATCCCCCGAGGTCGAAAACAAGCAGGACATCCAATTGAAATTGATTTTAAACGAGGATTCGGCAGGAAAAGACAAATAGAGCGGAGGCCTCGATGGAATTCGGAAGGAGGCAGGTTGATCCACGAAAAACCGCTCCGGGAAATACGAGGGTTACAGTATGAAAAAGCAACGCACTCCCTTTTGTTTAATGATCGTCGCTTTGCTGCTGGCGACAGGAACGCCGACTACTTCGCGGGCGTATGACCTCGGCGTCGTTCCGGGCAAGGTGATCTACTACACCCCCTCACCCAGTTGGCTAGACGCTTTGCTGGGCAACGAAAAGTACACCTCCGACCCTGAAATCATTGTGCTTCCCAACGGCTGGTACCTGATGTGCCACAGAACCTTTGGCAACCTGACAGACGACACGCTCCGCATTTACAAATCCACCGACAAGGGCACCAACTGGTCCCAGATTGTCACGTTTCCAAACGCCTCGTCCGGCCACAGCTTCTTCCTCCACAACAACGAGCTCTACCTTATGGGCGGGGAGACCATCATCAAGTCCACCGACAACGGCACCAGCTGGACCCCGGCCTACTCCAAAACCTCGTTCATCGTCAACGGAACCACGAACTACAGCACATGGACTCCGAACAATCCGGTGGAATTCAATGGGCGGGTATGGAGCGCGGCCAGCACCAAGATCCAGTCCGCACCATCCGTCTCCAACTTGTTGAACGGTGCCTCATGGAAATGGAGCGGCTCCCCCGGATCGGATGCCAACTGGCTGGATGGACAATTTACCTTCATGACCGAGGCGCAAGTCGTGGCGTCCCCGGAGCAAGGCGTGGTCATCCTGCCGAAAACCAATCTGCTTCCCTATAGCGCACTAATCCGGGGCAATAAAACCACGGGGAACCTGACGTTTGATCCTGTCAATGATTTTGTGGAACTTCCCGGTGCCGAGAAAAAGTTCGGCGCGGCCTATGACGCGGTCTCCGGTAAATTTTTCGTCCTGAGCAACCCAGTTCTACCGGCGACGGCCAATGATCCAAACTTGGATCCCAATCTAACCGCGGCTCTTATCCGCAACACCGCAGCCGTGCTCACCTCGCGCGACCTCTACAACTGGAAGGTCGAAAAGATTTTCCTCTACACGGCGAATGTCAACTACGAGGCCTTCCAGTACTTCAACTTCGACTTCGATGGCGACACTATGGTGGTCGCCTCGCGCACGGCGTTCGACGTCGGCGACACCTACAAGCCGCCGCGCGGCCACGACTCCAACCTGATCACCTTCCACACGATCAGCGATTTCCGCAACCTGTCGCCAAACCACGTTTTAAAACTCTCCGGCGGCTCGGTTCTGCGATATGAAAAGACCCAGCATACCGACGCCCCGCTCGGTGCGTTCGCGCTGGGCTCCAGCTTCGATGGAAGCCCGCTGACCAGCCCCAACGGATTCGGTCGCAAGGCCAGCACGGGTGACATCTACATCCGCGAAACCGGCGGGCGCATCCTGCGCTTCGACGCCGCGGGCAATTTCCTCGAAGTCGTAGCATCCTCTCCGGTATCGTTCCAAACATCCGCGCTCACCGTAACCCAGCCAGCCAACGGCGAGTGCTCATGGTCGGCCTCCGGCTCCGGAGACTGGAGCGAACCGCTGAACTGGTACTACTGGGGCCGCCCCGACACTTCCGATGAGATTGCGGTTTTCGGCAGCGCACTAGGTTCCGCCAGCACCATTTCCGTCAAAAAGGCTTTCAGCCTCAAAGGACTGCGCTTCAACAGTCATGGAAAAAACTGCACCTTCTCTGGCACGGGCTCGATTACGCTGGCGGCAGCAAGCGGTAACGGAATTATCGATATCGAACAGGGCGCCCACGCCATCCAAATTCCCGTTTCCCTCAACAGTGATGCGGACATCCTGCCGGGAACAGGCACATCCCTGACCCTCTCCGACGACCTGCGGCTGAACGGCCATGTGCTGAACGTGGAAGGATCGGGCGACGTTGCGATGAATACCGGAGTCTTTTCGATGGATGGCGGATCGTTGCTGGTGGGTGCGGGATCCACGATTGCATTCACCAACGTGCTGGGCATATTCGACGGAACACTCGAACTTGCAGCCCCAAGCAACTTCAACCCATCGGCGGGCGACACCTTCCATGTGATTGAAGGCGATGTCGACGCAAGCACGTTCAACCAAATCCTTCTGCCCACACTGCAAGAAGGCTTGGCTTGGGATACATCCTCCCTCTTCTCCATCGGGAATGTCAGCGTGATCCTCAAGGTGCCCGCCAGTTGGATGGCCGACTACGGCCTGCCGCAGGACGGCTCCGCCGACTTCATCGATTCCGACGGCGACGGACAAGACAACTATGCCGAATGGAAGGCCGGAACCAATCCCACCAATATGCTTTCGTTTTTCAGCTTCGACGCCTCCGGAAGTCTGCCGGTTGAAACAGGATTCCAGCTCCGGTGGAACAGCCTCACGGGACGAACCTACCGGGTGGAAACGAGCACCAACTTGACTGATAATCCACCCTTTACGGTGCTGCAGACCGGGATCCCTGGCGAAGCAGGCTTGACGGAATTCATCGACACCAATACCGCAGTAAAAAAACAGTCCTACTACCGGGTTTATGTGGAGTAGAATCCTGCCCGTTGATAAGGGGCGAAATCACCGGTTGCCAATACCGAGGTGTGAAAATGAAAATGACGGCATATGGTCGAAAGTTGTTCCGCACCGTGTTCTTGCCGGGGATCATCGCAATCGCTGCATCCGGAGCGGATCTTCCAAACGTGGTCATGATCATGGCCGACGACTGGGGCTGGTCGGACATCGCCGCCTATCGCCGCTACCAGGGACTGGATGATCCCATCCCCACCCCGAATCTGGATCGTCTGATTTCCGAGGGGCTCATGTTTACCGATGCACACTCCCCCGCAGCACTGTGCGCGCCCACGCGCTTCAGCATGATGACCGGATCGAATCCCTACCGCAACGGGGTTCAATGGGGAACGTGGGGCCTCGAAGCCACCAGTGCCTTTTCCATCAACCGCCGCCACATTACCGTGGGGGAAGTCATGCAGGCCGCCGGATACCGGACGGCCTTCTTCGGTAAAATGCATTTCGGCGGCGGAACGACGGACTTCATCAACAAGATGCCGCATTTCCCGACGACCTATGGATTCGACTACACCTTCTGCACGCACGGCGGCATCCAGGATCCGCCCTACCTCTTTTTTGAAAACGACCGTTTTGCGCGGATCGATGCCGCCGATCCGCTGAACCCGTCCGTTCCGGGCACCCTTGCCGACCTGAAAGAGTGGCCATCCGGAAGCTATACGATTACCAACGGAACGGGAAAGATCCAGGCACCGCCCCACGATGGAACCGGCGATGTAAACTGGAACTCCAGCCAGAACGGCATCATCAATTCAAGGAAGGCGGCGGCATTCATCGGCGACCATCTTGCAAACCATCCGGGCAAACCCTTCATGCTCTACTACTGCGCGCCGCAGATACATGTTCCGCATACTCCGCCTACGGACTTCGAGCCGGACGCAAACGGCATTCCCGGCAACCCGCCCAACGTCCCCGTTGCAGGCTCCACGGTCGGCGATGAATTGGCCGATATGGTCTATGAACTCGACCTGCAGGTCGGATGGATCATCGCCAAGCTGGAAGACCCCAACGGCGACGGCAACAAGGCCGACAGCATACTGGCCAACACATTGGTCATGTTCACCTCCGACAACGGCGGCCTGGCCAACGATTACGGCATCCCCGGCTATGACTCCACCGGTATTCTGCGCGGGTCGAAAGCCATGATGGAGGAAGGTGGACATCGCATTCCATTCGTGGCCCATTGGGGCGACGGCACTCCCGCAGGTTCCATAATCGCACCGGGCACGGTCAGCCACCAATTGATTTGCAGCCACGACTGGGTGGGTGCCATGTATGCACTCACCGGCCAGAGCATGGTGGAGAACCAGGCCATGGACGCCGCCAACATTCTACCCATCCTGCTCGGCGAGCAGGATGAAAACGTCCCGGTCCACGACTACATGCTCCATCAAAGCCAGAACACCAAGCCCTACCCCTATGCCATCCGGCAGGGCGACTATGTGCTGTTCGTGAACTTGAACCGGACCGTGGCGGGGGAACTGTACAATCTGGAAAACGACTTGACCCAGGCCACCAACCTGCTGGCCGGCACGCCATTGCCGGAAAACCTTGCCCGCCGCGACCAAATGTTCGCGCTGTTCTTGCAGCACGACCAACCCAACGACCTGCGCACCACGCCGACATACACCGCCCCGCACACCTATCCACCTCTTCCCACCCCGGCCGGATTCAGCGTTGCCCCGCGGCCGGATGGGCCTTCATCGATTACCATGACGGCCACCACAGGCATCGATCCCAGCGGGCCGGTTGAATATCTATTTACTGAAGCCAGCAGCAACTGGGGCGGCAACTCATCCGGCTGGCAAACCAGTCCGGTCTACACCGATGGCGGCCTGCTTCAGGATCTGGTTTATTCCTATACCGTGACCATGCGGGACGCCTTGGGGCATACCGGATCAGCCAGCGCCATGGCAAACGCCACGCCAACGACCGCCGCCGTTCCATACATGCTTCCAATCTTCACGGAGGACTTTTCCCAGCTTGTCGGTACCGCTCCGAGCAACTCCCTTCCCATCGAAGGCGGGTGGTTCCTGCCGCTCAATCCTCCAGGTCCCGCGCTGCAAGGCATCGATGAAACAAGCGACGCCTCGGTGAAGGTGGCCGGCGAAAAACTCAACCTCGGATATGGCGGGGACCGGACTTCGGTGCGCTGGTATGGCCACCATGTCTTCGATCTGGCGCAGGACTACCGGCTGGTCGGCGATTGGGCCGTGAGCGGTATTTTCCTGCCGGAACAATACACCACCAACGAACACGGGTTCCGCGCCGGCATCGCGCGGTTCAATAGTGCCGGTGCCATTGTCGGCGAAGGCGATTCCCAGATCGAACCGGATCTCCAGTTCATCAAATGGGAACACATCGATCCCCCGTCGACCGTTGTAGGCGACAGCGGAAGCTTTGCGGTGACCGTCACCGCCGGTGAACTTGTGGCGGCGGGTGTGACCCCGACCGACCGGGTGGGCATCGTGTTCTACCACAACGCCGACAACTGGCCGGCTTCGGGCGGCGCAAACGACGTCTACCTCGTCGACAACATCGCCATTGGATACGCGGACGACGACAACGACGGACTTCCGAATGCCTTCGAGACCGCCAATGGAATGGATCCTGCCAACGCCGCCGATGCCCTGCTCGACAAGGACGGTGATGGATCGAGCAACATCCAGGAATATTTCGAAGGAACGGATCCCAACGATCCCGACAGCTATCTGCAACCCGCACTCGCCGTATCGGGCATCGGCCCGCACCAGATCGAGCTGCCGGAATTCATTGCAGGGCGACGCTACCGCCTCGAATTTTCCGCCGACATGGCCATAAGCGATCCGTGGACCACGGTGGCCGTCTACACCCCCGCCGCCAACGGACAAGGCCATCTCTTCGAGCACACGACAACCAGCGTTCACGGCTTCTACCGCATCCGGACGGAGTTACTTCCCTAGCGCTCAATTTGGTCGAGGCATCCCCCGGATTTTGGAATAGATTCTAGAAGTTGATCTGATGCATGGCATTGAAATATCTCATTCTCAAAACTTTTTTCCCGCCCGACTGGAATCAATAATGGGAACATGCAAGATGCCGCATCGACATTATTGCGTCTTGATCCATTCAGCCAAAAAGCCGACCGCCGCATCGAGGTTGGACTGGGCTTGGGCGGAGAGCCGTTCGCCGAATTCGTTGAAGTCGTAGCCGCGAATGGCGAGAGTGTAGGCTTTGGGCGTGGCGGTGAACAGTTCTTCGGCGAGACCGAGCAGCGAAGCGGCGGTGATGCTGTGGCTGGAAAATCCAATCACTGGATCTTTTTTTTCCAAGGCTTGGAAGTCGAACGGCCCGGCGGCATCGACGGAGGCATCGGCGAAGACAACCACATCGAATTGGGCGATTAGGTCGGCGTCTTCGATATTGAGCTGGTAGTTGGATTCAAGGGTGACGCCCGGCAGCTCTAACGCCTGGATCCTTTCCGCAAATGCCGGACCGAGCCCGTCGTCGAGCCGCCCCGGATTCCCGTAGCCTATGACCAGAATGCTAATCGCGCACCCGCCGGTCGAGGGTATTGCCGGCGGCATCTTCAAGTTCAATGACGAGCGGCATCTGGCCCATGGCGTGGGTGGCACAGGAGAGGCAGGGATCGTAGGCGCGTATGGCAACCTCGACTCGATTGAGTAGCCCTTCGGTGATTTCGGCTCCAGAGAGGTATTTCTTGGCAACGCCTTCCACCGCCAGATTCATCGGCGTATTGTTGCTGGTGGTGGAGACAATCAGATTGGCCATCGTAACCTGGTCGTTTTCATCGACCTTGTAATGGTGGAACAGCGTGCCGCGCGGCGCTTCGATCAGGCCGACCGATTCCCCACGCCGTTCGCCCTTGGCCATCAAATCGGTGCCTTGCAGATCGAGGTCGTTGAGCAGCTCGCGAATCTTTTCGCCAGCGTGCAGCAATTCAATCATCCGCGCCCAGTGGTAGGCCATGGTGATGTTGTTGGGTTTACCATCCGTGATAGAAAGGAAATCCTTGCGCGCGGCTTCGGCTTCCGGCGTGTCGATGAAGTCGCAGGCGTTGATGCGCGCCAGCGGGCCGACGCGGTACCATCCATTCTCCGGGCCAAGCGACGAAATGAACGGGAACTTCATGTATGACCACGGCTTCACTTCCTCGGCGATATATTTGAAGTAGCTTTGATAGTCGATCTGGTCGAATATCTTTTCGCCCGTCGCGGTAATGGCGCGCAGGTTGCCGTGGTAGAGATCCATCGCACCGTCCGCGCGCACGAGTGAAACATGGTTGGAATCGAACGAGCCGAAATCCGCCAGTTCCTCGATGTGCTCCAGCGTGTAGTCCTTCGCGATTTGAAGCGAAGCCCGGCACCATGCCAGCATCTGGTCGATGTCCTTGAGGAAGCCATCGCGCTCTTCGATGGAGAGGTTCTTGTTGACGCCGCCGGGCACCGCGCCGGTGCCGTGGATTTTCTTGCCGGCGGTGGCCTTGATGATTTCCTGGCCATACTTGCGCATCATCACGCCCTGCACCGCGAGGTAGGGAAACTTCCGGGCAACGCCGATCACATTGCGTTCGAGCGGGTCGGCATCGAATCCGAACAACAGATCGGGCGAAACGAGATGGAAGAAGTGCAGCGCGTGGCTTTGGAACATTTGGCCATAGTGCATCAACCGCCGGATCTTCTCGGCGGGGGGCGTCAGCTTGTCAACGCCGACGATGCCGTCCATCGCCTTCGCCGCGGCGAGATGATGGCTGACCGGACAGATGCCGCACAACCGTTGCACCAGCACCGGGATTTCCCAGTAGGGTCGACCTTGGATAAAGCGTTCGAAGCCGCGGAACTCGACAATATGCAGCCGCGCCTGGCTCACCTGCCCCGCTTCATCGAGCAGGATGGTGACCTTGCCGTGGCCTTCCACGCGCGTTACTGGTTCGATGATGATTTTTTTCGTCATAACATGGCACCTCTCAGTAGGATGGGGCTCCAGCCCCGTCTTCCCGACGGAATGGTCGGTGCTGGAGCACCAACCTACGTTTTTTAATCATACTTCAGCAGTTCATACGGCAGATCGAGCGGCTTGCCGGAGAGCAGCGCGGTGAGCGCAGCCCAGAGCGTATCGGCCGAGGGTGGGCAGCCGGGCAGGAAGTAGTCGATCTTGACGACTTCGTGCGCGGGATAGACCTTGTCGAGCAGGAGCGGGATCTCGGGATCATCCGGCACGATGCCCTTTGGATTGTATACCGTCACGCCATCGCGGTAGGCCTCGTTGATGCACTCCTCCAGCGGAATGTTGTTCCGCATGGCGGGGATGCCGCCCATGGTGGCGCAGTCGCCGAAGGCAACCAGCACGTCGCAGTTTTTACGGAACTCCTGAAGGACATGCACGTTTTCCTCGTTGCAGCAACCACCCTCGATCAGTCCAACCGCGCAGCGCTGGGAAATATGCTTGATGTCGTCGATCGGCGAGCGATCGAAATCGATCAGTTCGATCAATTGGAGGATGCGCTCGTCGATGTCCAGCAGCGACATGTGGCAGCCGAAACATCCGGCCAGCGAAGTAGTGGCGACGCGGGGCTTGCTCATGGGTGCACCTCCTCGATATCCGAACCGATCGGGGCCTTGTCGTAGATCCGCTGCCCGATGGGCACTTCGTATCCGACACGTTTCTTGATGATGCAGCCAACCGGGCAAATCTCCGTTGCGCGGTCGGAGACCGCCATATCGGTATCGCCCAACTCCTTTTCACCGTTGACGCCGATCTTCCGATGGAATCCGCGCCCGATCGATTGGAAGACGTTCTTGCCGTCGAGTTCCTGCGAGGCACGCACGCAGCGCGCGCACATGATGCAGCGGTTGTGGTCGAGCAGGATGTCGGGATGGGAACCGTCCACCTCCTTTTCAGGGAACTGGAATGGATACTGCGGCGCGGTGATGCCGAAGCGGTAGGCCAGCGCCTGAAGTTCGCAGTTGCCGCTCTTTTCGCAGAACATGCAGAAGTGGTTTCCTTCCACAAACATCATGTCGATAATGTTGCGGCGGTGCTGCAACACGGCCGGCGTGTCGTTCTCGATCACCATGCCGTCCATGACCGGTTTGACGCAGGCGGCCTGCGGGCGCCCATCGACGACGACCGTGCAAACGCGGCAGCTGCCGATAGGTTTCAGATCCGGGTGCGAACACAGGCGCGGGATGTAGATGCCAGCCGCATCCGCCGCATCCATGATCGTCTGACCCTGCCGGGCTTCGATTTCCTTGCCGTCGATCGTAATTTTAAAGGTATCGTTCATCATCGTCCTCCTAGGCGTGGAAAATTTCCGAGCGGCGGCCGGCGATGGCGCTGGCCTGTTCGACGGCTTTCATGATGTTGAACGACTTGTGAAAGCCAGTCTTGTTTTCCTTCACGAGCGCGTTGTAGACGGGACGGAAATTCTTGAGCGTCGAGAGGATCGGGTTGGGCGAGGTTTGCCCCAGCCCGCAGCGGCTAGTGAACTTGACGCTTTCGCCGAGGCGCTGGAGATAGTCGAGGTCCTTCTGCTCACCCACGCCCTTGCGGACGCGTTCGAGCCGGTTCTTCAGCAGGACGTTGCCGACACGGCATGGCACGCAGTAGCCGCAGCTTTCGTCCACGAAAAATTCCATGAACGCATCGGCCACTTCGAGAATGTCGCGCTGATTGCTGAAGACCATCACCGAACCGCCGGTGGAGAGTTCCTCGTAGCTGATGCCGAGGTCGAACTGGGCCGGGCCGACCATCTGGCCAGACGGGCCGCCGACGCAGACCGCCGCGACGTCTTCCGCCCCAGCACGCGCGAGCAACTCGCGCAATTTCGTCCCGAACGGGATTTCATAGATGCCAGGGCGCTCGCAGTCGCCGCAGACGCTGAGCAGCTTGGTGCCTGCGCTGCGTGCGGTTCCGATGGATGCGAACCAGCCCGGACCCTTGTCCATGATGCGCGCGGCGCAGCAGTAGCTTTCGACGTTGTTGACGGCGGTCGGCGAAACCATGTAGCCCTTGACGACCGGGAACGGCGTGCGGTCGGTCGGGTCGCCGCGGGTTCCTTCGCAGGAACTGATGAGCGAGGTCTCCTCACCGCAGACATACGCGCCCGCGCCCATCTGGATGCGGACATCGAAGTTGAAGCCTTCGTGGCCGAGGATGGTGTTGCCGAGCAGATGGGCTTCGCGCCGCTGGTTGATCGTGTGCTCCAGAAATCCGCGCAGGTAGGCATATTCCCCGCGCAGGTAGATGATGCCGGTTTCCGCGCCGATGGCGTAGGCGGCGATGGTCATGCCTTCGAGCACAAGGTCGGCGCGTTCGGTCAATAGCACGCGGTCCTTGAAGGTTCCTGGCTCGCCTTCGTCGGCATTGCATAGCACGAACTTTTCGGTTCCGCGCGCCTTGCGGGTCAGTTCCCACTTGAAGCCGGTCAGGAATCCCGCGCCGCCGCGGCCGCGCAGTTGCGAGGTTTTAACATCCTCGATCACCTCTTCCGGCGTTTGGGTCAGCGCCTTGCGCAGGCCGGCGTTCTTACGGTAGTCGGCCAGGATCACAGGGCCCGCTTCGCGGATATTGTTGTTGACCATGGCGCAGATCAACGAGTCGGCATTGTTTCCGTCGCCCGGTTCCGCCACCAACGCCTGCGGGTCGGGGTTGGCCATGAGCTGCCGTACCAGGTCTGGAATTTTCGCGGGCGTCAGATTGGTGATAACGGTATCGTTGACAAGCATCCCCGGGGCTTGGTCGCTCATGCCGATGCAGGGTGTTTTTTCGAGCGTGATCTTTCCATCAGCGGTGGTTTCGTCAAAGCCGATGCCGAGTGCCGCCACCAACGCATCTCCCACGGCCTCGCTACCCTTGAAACGATCAATGATGTCGTCGCATAGCCGGATGACGACCGCGCCCTGCTTCTTGTCGGAAAGGAAGGCATAGAAGGAAACGACGCTTTCGACTTCGACGCGGTGGGTATTGGCCTCGCGCGCAATCAGCCCGAAGGCTTCGCGCGGAACGTGGCCCAAGGCATCCTGCACTTCGTTGACGATATCCATCAAGCGTGCGCGGTCGTTGCCATAGCGCTTGCAGATCTTCTTGATCGTCGAAACCATCTCACTCATGGATCGCCTCCTTCGAGAATCGCAGGGACAGCCCCCTGATACGGTATAAAATTATCGATTATGCAATTTGCTGGCAAGAAGCAATTTAGATTCAGACCGCATTGCAGCGTCTTTATACGGAATCTGATTTTTCAAGATAGGGCCGCCGGGGGCCGGAATCCATGCACGGCTCTTGCATGGATGGGATTTTGCGGTATCATCTGGCTGCAACAGAAAGGTCAGTCTATGAAGGATATCGACGCCGCAAAAAAAATCGCCGTTCTAATCGATGCTGAAAACGCCCAGCACAGCGTGATGGGAGCCGTGCTTTCGGAACTTTCGAAACACGGGCACCTGGTCGTCAAGAAGGCCTATGGCGACTGGAGCAGCAACCATCTGAAGAACTGGAAACAGCCGCTGAACGAACTGGCGATCACCCCCGTCCAGCAGTTTTCCTATACCCAAGGGAAAAATTCGTCCGATGCGGCGATGATCATCGATGCGATGGATCTGCTCTATACCCATCAGCTCGATGCGTTTGCGCTGATCACGAGCGACAGCGATTTCACTAAGCTCGCCTCGCGCCTGAAGGAGTCGCAAATCCATGTCTTCGGAGTTGGCGAAGATAAAACACCGACCGCCTTCCGCAATGCGTGCGACGATTTCATTTCGACCGAAATCCTTAAAACGCCCGATGTGGAAAAAGAAGATATCCCGCCAAAAGGCACCCCGAAGCCCGATGGGAAAAAGACGCAGCAACAGCTGCGGCGCGATGCCAAGCTGGTCAACATCCTGCGCAATGCCGTGACGGAATATGCCGACGAGGACGGCTGGGCTCCACTGGGAACGTGCGGGAGCCTGATCCAGCGCCAGTATCCCGATTTCGATCCACGCACCTATGGTTTGCGTACCTTTACCCTGTTGTTCGAGGCC
>JAIPJC010000070.1 GCA_021734345.1 Kiritimatiellales bacterium
GATCTGCAGGTCGTCCACATCGAGCATGTCCAGTCACCGGAGGGCATGAAGCTTGAACAGACGCGCAACCACCTGATGTATGTCCAACGGGCAAAGGAAGTGCTGGGCGCACGCCCAGAAGCCGATCCGAGCGGCATCGATCCCGACAAGCTCGTCGACACCGTATGGCGATTGATCCACCGCGAAAAGGAGCTCAAGGAAACCCTCCAGAGCCTGGAGCACGAAAAGGTGCGCATGTCGCCATTCGGCGAATTCGAACCGCGCAAAATCGAAAAACTCAAAGAGCAGGGGCTGAGCATAAAGCTCTATGAATTCCAGCTCAAGGCCATGCCGGAAATACCGGAAGGCATCGCCATCACCGAAATCAGCCGCGACAAAAACCTGAGCCATGTGCTCGCCGTCGGGCGCACTGATTTTTCGCTGGCCGCCCACGAAGTCCGGTTGCCGGACCGCTCGTTGTCGCAAATCGAACATCATATTGAAAAATCCAAGAAGGCACTTGAAGAGACCGAAGCCGAGTTTCTGCAATATGCCGGCGACCGCCAGTTTGCCGAGCAGATCGCCGGTGAAGCGGCCGATGGCGTACGCTTCCTCGAAGTTCGCCAAGGCATGGGATCCGCCGAAGTGGTTACCTATCTCAAGGGATTCTACCCCGTCGACCGCGAGGCCGACATTGTTGCGGCGGCGAAGGAAAACGGATGGGGCTACCAACTGGAGGAAGTCGGAGACAAGGACCAGCCCCCCACCCTGTTGCGCAATCCAAAGTGGGTCTCCCCCGTAAAGGCCGTGTTCGGCATGATCGGCGTGATTCCGGGTTACAAGGAACTGGATGTCAGCGCGTTGTTCCTGATCTTCCTAAGCGTCTTCTTTGCATTCCTGATCGGGGATGCCGGATACGGTATTCTTTTCATTGCCCTTACGCTGTTTGGTAAGTTCAAGGCCAAAGGCAAGGAAGCAGCGCAACCCGCACTCAATCTGCTATTGTTGATGAGCAGCTTTTGCGTGGTCTTTGGCGTACTGACCGGAACCTATTTCGGCATAGCGATCGAAGCCCTGCCAGCACCACTGCATGGCTTGAGCAACGACTACATGACGGGCAGGACAGCCGATGGATGGAACTCCGACCTGGCAGCCTCCCATATCATGTTCATCTGCTTCGCCATTGGAACGCTGCACCTGACGCTGGCGCATGGATGGAACCTGATGCGCAAGATCAACTCATGGGCGGGATTGGCCGATCTAGGCTGGCTGTGCAGCACATGGTCCCTGTTCTCGGTCGTGCTGAACATGGTGCTCTACATCGAACTTCCCAAGTGGGTGGCCATGGCGCAACTGCCCCTGCTGGGATTGGGCGTGGCGCTGATCATCGTCAGCCTGCTTATGACAAAATCCTACTTTGGACTCGTCACCCTGCTGCTGAACGTGATCAACAACTTCGTGGATATCATCTCGTATGTCCGTCTCTACGCGGTCGGCGCGGCCTCGCTTGCAATTGCCCAGGCCTTCAACGGCATGGCCATGGACATTGGATTCCATGGACTGGGCTCCATTGGCGCGGCATTCATCCTTTTCGCCGGCCATGGACTCAACATCATCCTTGGCGCCATGGGTGTAATGGTGCATGGCATCCGCTTGAACACCCTTGAGTTTTCGGGACATGCCGGCGTCGAGTGGGCCGGCATCCACTTCAACCCTTTCAGAAAAAGCACGGATAACCTTTAACAACAAGAAAACGATTAACAGGAGGAAAATAAAATGGACGCATCATTAGCACCCGCACTGATCAAACTTGGTGGAGCAGCAGCTCTTGGATTTGCCGCAATCGGATCGGCACTTGGAACCGGAACCGCCGGCATGGCCGGTATCGGTGCATGGAAAAAATGCTACCTGCAAGGCAAGGCAGCACCCTTCATCCTGCTCGTGTTCATCGGCGCACCGCTGTCGCAGACCATCTATGGACTGCTGATTCTGCTCGCCTTCAACAAAATGGCGTTGCTCGAATCCGCCGGTGCCATGTGGCCGGCCGTGCTCGGCGCAGGCATCCTCGGCGGCATCGCCATGGGCATGTCCGCATGGTATCAGGGCAAGGCCGGTGCTTCAGGTTCCGATGCATTGGCTGAAACCGGACAGGGATTCGGCAACTACCTCACCACGCTCGGCATCATTGAAACCGTCGCGCTGTTCGTGATGATCTTCATCCAGATGGCTCTCAAGTAGGTTTCGGAATCTGCCGAGCGGGCAGACAAGAATGCCTGCCCCACATGCAAAACGCCCCGGAGCAATCCGAGGCGTTTTTTGGTTTGGTGAATGTTTGTAGTTCCGCCTTCAGGCGGTTCGTCTACAGAGCCACCTGAAGGCGGAACTACGAGCTTTTTTCCTACCCCCACTTGCCTTTGTTCATGTGGCCCTGCATTTCGGTCATGGAAAGCTTCATCTGGATGTAGGAGGCTTGGAGGCTTTTTTCAAACACGGCCACGCATCCCGGATCGAGGGCGTCCTTGATCCCGTCTTCGCAGACGCGTTCGATCTGGCGCGCGAGGTCGATCAACTGCGCATGCAGCACATTGGTGTGCCGCGAGCGCTCAACCAGTTTGGTAGCCGCTTCGTCGAGCAAGGTAAAGTCCGAGCCTTTCGCCCCGCATTTTGGGCAGACGTCGCATACTTCATCGCCATCATGGATATAGCCGCAGATACATTTCCATTTCTTCATGCCGATCTCCTTGGTTAGATACCCGGAATCTTAAAAGCGATCGCCAATAATTCAAGGCTTCCCTCTGCATATTTAGAAAGGGCCGTTGTCCTGGCTGCCTTTGCTACGGAAAATAACGCTGGAACGCAGCATCATCAAACCGATGGAAGAACTCCCGAACCTGAACCGACGAACCGCAAGAAGACCCAGTCCTGCCAAGCCAGCCAATGCGGCGGTCGATGGTTCCGGGATGGCAACGATGCGGAATCCGACCGTGGAGTCCTCATACGTCGCAGGAGCGTAGCTGATGTTCGAAGACATTTGATGGCTCGAGGTATTGTTATACTCGCCGCCACGAAGCACGAAGTTTCCCACCATATCATATGCACTTTCATTCCACTCCATGACGTTGCCCATCATGTCATATGTGCCATTCTGTTCTACTGCTCCCGTTCCACCAACCCAAGTAGAAGCACTTAGGTAATTTGCCTCTGTTCCGGCCACCGGCGCAGTGCCCGTTCCGTTGGCATAGAGTGAATATCCGGTGCCGGTGTAATAGGCCGCTTTGTACCACTCATCGTCCGTGGGCAATGCGTAGGTTTTTCCACCGTAGGTCGAAATGGCCGCGGTACGGTCAACGGTAGTCAGGTTGCCAAGGCCATCAAACTGGTATACGCCGGTGTAGGCATCACCGCTCGTTAGGAAGTTGCAGTATTTGGCTGCTTCGTACCAGTTAACGCTGGCCGCCGGATTGTTCCCCGAATTCGGAGTGGAGGAACCGATCCGGGAATCGCTGGCTACCGCCGCTCCGAATTCAGCACCCGTCACTTCATATTGCGAGATTTGATAGATGTAGCCCACCGCGCCGTAGGCTTTGGGTTGCCCTCCCCCCCAAGCAACGTCCGCCGCATTGCCCGCATTGCCAATTGTTATCATCGTCGCCTGTGCATCCTGAAGCGCACACATGCCGCACGCCATAGCCGATACCATCATTAATGTCTTCATCGCTGTATTCCTCCACCCTGTCCGTTGCCCACTGTGATATATATAACGCTATATATGAGAATCACGATCACGCTTATCTGCTTTATACAATTTTAAGCCAGTTAAATATTTTTATTGATTTAGCCTCTTTTATATACTTGATACATTATAACCTTGTCATGGCTCGCGTTTAAAAATGGGGATTCCGCTCTTGTCATATTTCACTTCCCGCCTCGTGGGTGATGTGCATAATTGCCTGCATGCAACTTGAATCCGTTATCCAAACCTTGGAAAACATTGCCCCTCTCAGCCATGCGGAGGACTGGGACAACACCGGTCTTTTGATCAATCCGCTGCGGCCACGCACCATACGGAAAATCCTGCTGACGATCGACCTGACCGAAGCCGTCGCCGAAGAAGCCATCGCCGCCAAGACCGACCTGATCGTGACCTACCATCCGATCCTCTTCCGTCCCGCCAACCGTTTGAATGCAGACAATGCCTACGACCGCACGGTCATGAAATTGATCAAGAAGGACATTGCCGTATACTCCCCCCACACCGCGCTCGACGCGGTCATTGGCGGAGTAAACGACTGGCTGGCCGATGGGGTCGGCGCGGGCGAAGTTTCGATCCTCCAACCGGTAGAAAACTCCGACGCCGGGCAAGGCCGACTCGTCGAACTGGCAAAACCCGTGAAACTCAAGACGCTGACGCAACGAATCAAGCAACACCTCGGGCTGAAGACCGTGCGAGTGGCCGCTGCGGCCGAGGATACCCCCATCCGCACCGTCGCCCTCTGCGCCGGTGCGGGAACGGATGCGTTCAAAGGCATAGAGGCCGACTGTTTTCTGACCGGCGAAATGAGCCATCACCATATACTCGCAGCCACCCTTGGCGGTTCGCACGTCATTCTCTGCGAACACACCAATACCGAGCGTGGTTATTTGCCCGTTTTTAGGAAGATTTTGCAGAAAGCACTGGGCAACGGTATTGACATCTCCGTGTCGGAAATGGATTCTGACCCGATTAAATTCAACTGATAGAGGACTTCAAACATGGCTGAAAAGAAAAAATCCGCCTACGCCGAAGCAGGCGTTGATATCGATGTAATGATGAATTCGCTTAAGCGAATCGGCAAGAAAGTGAAAGCCACCAATACCCCCGGCGTCGTTAGCGAACTCGGGTCGTTTGGTGGACTGTTCAAGTCGCCCGGCAAGGAGAATCTGATCGTCAGCAGCGTGGACGGCGTCGGCACCAAGTTGAAGGTGGCCCACATGGCTGGCAAGCACAACACCATTGGCCAGGATCTCGTCAACCACTGCGTCAACGACATCCTCGTACAGGGTGCCTATCCGCTCTTCTTTCTCGACTATCTGGGCACCGCCGCACTCGACCCAAAAGTATTCGAAGCCGTTATCGACGGGTTCTGCAAGGCTTGCGCGGAAAACGGCGCGGCACTGCTCGGCGGCGAAACGGCCGAAATGCCCGGTCTCTATCCCCCCGGGGAATACGACGTCGTCGGAACCATCGTTGGAACCGTTGAACGCAAGAATCTCATCACCGGCGAAAAAATAAGGAAGGGCGACGTGCTGATTGGCCTACCCTCCACCGGACTGCAAACCAACGGCTACTCGCTGGCGCGCAAGGTGATTTTTGAAAAGGCCGGAAAGCTACTATCGGATCTCGTTCCCGGCACAAAAACCACCTTCGAGAAGGTACTGCTGGCCATCCATAAGAGCTACCTGCATCCCGTCATGAAGCTGATGGATAAAGTCAGCGTTCACGGCATGGCGCACATCACTGGCGGAGGCCTCTACGACAACGTTCCGCGCGTGCTGCCCAAGAACGTCGATGCCGTATTCGACCGCTCCACCTGGAAAACCCCGCCCATCTTCCAGTTCATCGAAGAAGCCGGCAAGGTCGACCACGAAGAGATGTACCGCGTATTCAACATGGGCATCGGCTATGTGATCGTGGTGGCGAAGAAGGATGTCGAGCAAACGCTGAAAATCCTCAAGGCCGCAAAACAACCCGCCATCATCATCGGCAACGTTGTTCCGGGCTCTGGAAAGTCGGTCCTGATCAACTAACCCGTACCGCAGGCGTCCCGCCTGCTCCTGCGCCAAAGACGAGTGCTTTCAGCCTCGTCTTTTTTATTGCAGGCGAGACGCCTGCGATACAAACATATCAATCCACCAGCACATGGCGGATGTTATGACCGAGGTGGCAGGTGATTTCGTAGGGAATGGTTCCGGCCAGAACGGCGAGGTTTTCGACGCAGTTGGGCGCGCGCGGATCGGACGATATGACTTCCACTTTGTCGCCCACCTGCACGCCGGGGATATCGGTAACGTCCACCGTCATTTGATCCATCGAAACCAGCCCGCGAACCGGAGCCTCCATACCGTTTATCCGAACCACCGCCTGGTTGGAGAGATTGCGGAAATAGCCATCGCCATAGCCGATGGGTACGATGCCGACCCGGCTATCGCGCGTATATTCGTGCGTAAGGCCATAGCCGCTGCGTCCACCTTTGGGAATATGCTTCACGGCGATCAACTTGGCGGAAACCTCCATGCATGGCTTGAGATCAACTGCATTTCCCAGCGCGTTCGAGGCGCGGCATCCGTAGACAGCAATACCAGGTCGTACCATGTCGAAATGCGTTTCCGGAAGGTTGATCGTTGCCGCAGAATTCGCGGCATGGCAGATGATCTTCCGATCCTTCGGAAGTACCGATTTAAAAAGTTCCAATTGCTGAAAAACCGCACTCCGATCCGCTTCATCGGCCGTCGCAAAATGGGTGTAGATCCCGGTCAAGTCAACACCATCGCATTCATGGATGGCGGTTATAAGATCTGCCGCCTGCCTCGCCGGAACGCCAAGCCGTCCCATGCCGGTATCAACCTTCAAATGGACCAGCGCTTTTTTTCCAACACGTATGGCCGCGGTCTGTATCGTGGCAAGTGCGGTTTTCGACATGACCGTCTGCGTGATTCCTTTTTCAACCAACTCGTCCTGTACTTCCAGATCGTCGAAATAGGCGGAAAGGAAACAGAGGACCAACCCGGCATAGCCCTTCTGCCGCAAGGCCAGCGCCTCTATGGGAGACGCCACGGCAAATCCATCGACCAACCCCGAGAACACCGGATAGAGCACATCCATGCCGTGCCCATAGCAGTCATCCTTAACCACCGGGCATAACTTGACCGAGGAGCCGACAAGGCGCCGCAGCACGGCAATATTATGCCGGAGCGCCGAGGCCGAAATGGATGCTGTCAGATAGTTCTTCAATGTTGTAGCCGGGATCGGTGATCCCGGATCCGATGGTGCAGGACTTGTCGTGCGCAAGGCGGGATCATCGATCCCTCCTACAACTGCGTGTTGTGGGATTTTTCAAAGGCGGTAATATCGCGTTCGTGCAGCAGCGATTCGGCGATGTCGTCCAGGCCTTGCTGAAGTTTTTCCTTCACGGTCGGATCTACTTCAAAGGAAAATTCAACATTTCCAAAGATGAGCTTCTGGTCATCCAAATTGACTGTTGCATTCAATGGCTCATCGACCGACGTCATGGTAAAGATCTGATCTACCTGATCGCTGGGAAGCTGAATGGTCAGTACGCCGTTCTTCGCACAGTTGTTGCGAAAGATGTCGGCAAAGGCCGGAATCTCGCCATCGACCGGCGCAATGACCACCTTGAAACCCTGTTGCGCCACGGCCCAAACGGCATGTTCGCGACTGGATCCGCAACCAAAGTTGTTGCGCCCCACAAGGATCGATGCACCCTTTGTTTTCGGTTGGTTCAAGATGAATTCCGGCTTGTCCGTTCCGTCGTCATTGTAGCGCCAATCGGAAAAGAGCGCGTGGCCAAAGCCCGTGCGCTTGATCGACTTGAGGTATTCTTTTGGAATCAAGGCGTCCGTGTCGATGTTTGCACGATCAACCGCACAAACCACTCCCGTGAATGTTTTAAACTTTTCCATTATTTCACCAACTCCCTTACATCTACAAAATGTCCAGCAATGGCCGCTGCCGCCGCCATCGCGGGGCTGACGAGATGCGTGCGTCCGCCGCGACCCTGGCGTCCTTCGAAGTTGCGGTTCGAGGTGGATGCGCAGCGCTCCTTGTTCTTCAACTTGTCCGGGTTCATGGCCAGGCACATGCTGCAACCGGCATAGCGCCATTGCGCACCCGCTTCGTGGAAGATGCGGTCGAGGCGTTCCTGCTCGGCTTGGTAGCGGACTTTTTCCGAGCCCGGAACCACCAGCACGCGTACGCCCTTGGCGACCTTCTTGCCTTCCATCACCTTGGCGGCGGCGCGCAAATCCTCGATGCGTCCATTGGTGCAGCTGCCGATGAATACGGCGTCGATCTTGATGTCGGTCATCTTCATTCCGGGCTCAAGCCCCATGTAGTCGAGCGCGGCACGCACGTCTTCCGGACTGTATTCCGCAACCGCATCCAGTGCCGGAACAGTCTGGTTCACACCGGTCACCATGCCGGGGCTTGTACCCCAAGTGACTTGCGGCTGGAGCATGGCCACGTCGATGACGAGTATCTTGTCGAAAACCGCATCGGCGTCGGAGAAAAGCGTTTTCCAATAGGCGATGGATTTATCCAATTCGCCATCCTTCGGCGCAAACGGACGGTCTTCGGCGGTGATATAGTCGATGGTGGTTTGATCGGGGGCGATCAATCCCGCGCGGGCACCAGCTTCGATGGCCATGTTGCAGATGGTCAGACGGCCTTCCATGGAAAGCGCTTCGATGGCTTCGCCGCAGAACTCGAAAGCACAGCCCGTTCCGCCTGCCGTGCCGATCTCTCCGCAAAGCTCAAGCACCATGTCCTTGGCGGTCACGCCGAACGGGAGCTTGCCTTTGAACTCGACCTTGAATTGCTTAGGCTTTTTCTGGCGCAGCGTCTGCGTTGCGAGCACATGCTCCACTTCGGAGGTGCCGATGCCGAAAGCGATCGCACCGAAGGCGCCATGGGTGGCGGTATGCGAGTCGCCGCAAACAATCGTGGTGCCGGGCAGCGTTATACCCTGTTCCGGGCCGATGATATGCACGACTCCCTGCTTGTCGGATTCCATTCCGTAGAAGGTGATGCCGTAGTCCGCGCAGTTTTTAGCCAAGGCATCCACCTGCTCCTTCGCAATCGGATCGGTGATCTCCGTCCGGCTGTCGGTCGGTACGTTGTGGTCGGTCGTGGCAAACGTCAGCTCTGGATGGCGAACCACCCGGTTATGCAACCGCAAGCCTTCGAACGCCTGCGGGCTCGTGACTTCGTGCACGAGGTGCCGGTCGATATAAAGCAAGACCTCGTCGCCCGGAAGTTCCTTGACGACGTGCGTGTCCCAGATTTTTTCAAATAGTGTTTTTCCCATAATAATCACCTAAATTTAAACAGGTGCGCGATTATAGGCACCCCCTCCACCCGTTCAAGCCTATCCTCGAATTTTTCCGGTCGCTGGCTTGCCCAAAACACAAACCCAACAGGTGATTTTGAACCAAGATCCTTTTGGATATGTGCCGACACGGATTTTTTTGCCTTTCTTCGTACTGGGTGGGCAAGCAAACAATTTATGGAGCGCATGTGAAAGAAAATGCCGTGCGGAACTAAAAAATAATTGCGTAGGCAGGCCCATTGGTGTAATGCATTACACCAATGGAGTATCCTTATGCTTGAGAACAAGCACGACCATCATGTTACCAAGGACATTGACCGCGTTCCGCGACTTCAAAAGATCGCTTTTGGGACAGGTTCCATGTCGCAATGCCTTGCCGGAAGCACGATCGGCAAGCTGGCGTATATTGTTCTCAACATGGGCCTGAAGGTGGATCCGGTTCTAGTCGGAATCGCCTGTTCGTTGCCCCGTCTGTGGGATGCCATAACCGATCCGGTCATGGGTTATATTTCAGATAATTCCCGTCTAAAATGGGGGCGTCGCCGACCGTATATGTTTGTCGGTTCGATTTTGATGGGGATTATTTTTGCGCTGATGTGGTGTCTGCCACACGGGTGGACGGACATGCAGTATTTCAGCTATTTCCTCGGGATGTCGCTACTGTTTTTCACGGCGTTTACGATGTTTGTGGTTCCGTGGAGTGCACTGGGCATGGAAATGACGCCCGATTACCACGAACGCACGAGAGTGATGGCCTACAGTGCGTTTCTGGCGAATATTGCGGCATTGTTGATGCCGTGGATTTTCAAGGCAACGGAACTACCGTTTTTCCGAGATGGAGTCGAAGGTGGGCGGTACGTTGGATTTATTCTGGCAGGCGTGATCATGTTGACCGGCATGTTGTCTGCGGTCGGCTGCCGTGAACGGAATCTGGAACAGGCGTTGACCCAGAAAAAGGTGCCGTTTTGGTATAGCGTCAAGGAAACCTGCCGGAATCGTGCATTTCTGATTCTGGTCGGCGTTGTATTTTTTGTTACGTCCGCCTTTTACATCATCGAGTCCTTTTCGACCTATGTAATGACCTATTACATTTTCGGGGGAAGCAAGGCGGCCGGCGCAACGATCGTCGGATGGAGCGGCATGGCATGGGTCGTTACCAGCATGGCTTTCGTTCCGGTCGCGACATGGCTTTCAGGACGGATAGGCAAGAAGGGGGCTTTCATTGTTTTTCTGCTGATCAAACTGGCGGGCCATCTTTCTAAAATCGTTTGCTACAATCCAGAGCACCCGTATCTGGTCATTATTCCTCCGGTACTGATTGCCGCCGGGTTTGTGGCCGTCTGGACCATCGGGAATTCGATGATGGCGGATATCTGCGATATGGATGAGCTGAGGACCGGGGCGCGCCGGGAAGGCAGCTACGGCGCAATGTACGGATGGGTCTTAAAGCTGGGCGGGTCGGCAGCCGGGTTGCTGACGGGCTATATACTGCGCGGAACCGGCTTCAATGCCGCATTGGAAGGGACCCAGAGCCATGCCACGTTGCTCTGGATGCGCGTGTGGGAGATTTCACTGCCATCGATCGGCGTTATCTTCGCCTTGTTACTTTTATGCTTCTATCCTTTGACTGAAAAAAAGGCCTATGCCATCCGCGAAAAACTCGAGGCCGGCCGGAAAGCAATAAGGCCTGGGGATGAATCCCCGGCATGACAACCTTGGGAGATGACTACGTGTGAACAGATCCGATACCCCTAATGAAACATCCATTGATTTTCTGCAAAAAGACGACCTGAACCATGACAAGGAGAAAACTATGCTCAACTATTTTTTGGCTGGTGGAAATACTGGTTCCGCCCTTTGTTCCGGAGGCGGTTATGGCCAGTGAAATTGCAATCGAAGATAAATGCTCATCCTCGGCATATCGTCCTAGTACGATGGACCAACTGATCCCTGCCACCCCCGGAACCATAGTCATTGGCGGGTGGTTGGGAGAGAAGTTGGATCAGTCCATGGCTCGCCGCGTTATGTCCCAGGACATTGAACGGATCATAAGGCCCTATCGCGAGCGTTTCGAGGAAACGGCAGCGGACTGGCGCTGCGAGTATTGGGGAAAATGGGTTACCTCCGCTGCCCTGGGCTATGCCTACCAGCCCACTCCCGGACACCGGGCGGTGATCGACAGGGGCGTGAAGGCATTGTTGTCCACGCAAACGCCTGATGGCTACATCGGCACCTACAAGGACGACAAACGTTTGGGTACGTGGGATGTGTGGGGTCGCAAGTACACCCTGCTCGGCCTTCTTGCCTACTACGATTTGACCGGCGACCATGCAGTGCTCGACGCCGCGTGCCGCCACGCCGACTGCCTGATCCGGGAAGCGCCACCTGGCGTCGTGAACCTGTCCGAGAATGGGCATGAAGCGCTCATGGGCCTGCCTGCGAGTTCAATCCTCGAACCGGTCACGAGGCTGTATCAGCGCACAGGTGAGCAGCGGTACTTGGATTTTGCCAAACGCATCGTGTCCGACTGGAGCCGCCAGACCATGTATTTTCCCGCCGGGCCACAACTCATCGAGCAGGCGCTGGCCGGCGTGCCGCCCAGCCAGATGGGCTCGCGCAAGGCCTACGAGATGATGTCTTGCTTCGAGGGGCTCTGCGAAGTGTATCGCATCACGGGAGATCGGCGCCTTCTAGATGCCGCCGTAGCTTTCGCACAGTCCATCCGACGCCTTGAACTCATGATCCATGGCTCCGCCTCGAACCAGGAACTTTGGTGCGACGGTGCGAGATTGCAGACGGAGAGCTTGGAGGAGCCGACGGAAACGTGCGTCACAGTCACCTGGATGAAGCTATGCGACCAGTTGCTGCGGCTCACCGGCGACCCGCTGTGGGCGGACGAGCTGGAGATTTCTCTCTACAACGCGTTGCTGGGCTCGATGACACCCGGCGGCGAATGGTGGGCCTACTTCTCGCCGCTGCAGGGCCAACGCGTGCCGAGCCATTACCAACACGACGATGTGCAGATGAGTTGCTGTGCGGCCAACGGGCCGCGCGGCCTGTTGCTCACGCCCCGCTGGGCGGTGATGGGCGACGATGAAGGGATTGTGGTGAATCTCTATGCTCCGGGAACGGCTCGCCACACCCTGACCGACGGGACCTTGGTCGAGTTGATGCAGGAGACCGACTACCCCGTAGGTGGCCGTATCACGATTTCGGTCTCCCCGAGCATGAAAAAAACCTTCCCCGTCAGGCTGCGCATTCCAGCATGGAGCCGGAATACGACGCTGGAAGTTAACGGCCAGCCTGTGGCGTGGGAGGCCGGCTGCTACGCGACGATTGCGCGCGAGTGGTCGCCGGGCGACAAGATCTCGCTCTCACTGGACCTGCGGGGCCGTGCGATTGCAGCACCAAGTGGCGCGCCCCAGTTCGCGGTCATGCGGGGTCCGGTCCTGTTGGCGATGGACAACCGCATCGCCCCGCCGCAAGACCTCGCCGTGTGGCTTGCGACCGATTCCGAAGGGTTTGTGGAACTCACACCGGCCACCTCGAAACCCGATGATATCTGGATGGCCTTCGAGGTGCCGTTCGAAGTGCGTCCTTCGCACTACTTCAACCACTACACCACCTCCATCGCCTTGTGCGACTATGCCTCTGCTGGCAACAAGTGGTGCAGCGACAACCTCTTTCGCGTCTGGCTGCCGAGGCCCCTATTCCTCCGCCATGCCTATCCTGACGGAACGTGGAAGATCATGTGCCCCGGCAAGCAGGCGTGCCCGGGGATGCCCATGCAGTCCCCTTCCGCAGAAGCTGGGTGGCAGTAGAAAAGAGCGGCGGAGCGAACTTGCACGGGATGCCAATGATGCAGGCGATGAGGTAGACAGGGAAATCGAGGAACTAGGTGATGGAGAAAAATACGAACCGCGCGTTAAGATGCTTCGTGCTGATATCCGCTCTTGTTTTTACGGGAACCGGTGCTTCAGCCGCGATGGATTCACGTCCCAACCTGGTCTTCGTCTTTAGCGACCAGCAATCGTGGGACATGCTCGGATGCTATGGCAATCGCGATATTAAAACCCCGAATCTGGATCGGTTTTCACGCGAGGGTGTGCGCTTCAGCCACTGTATCTCCACGTCGCCCGTCTGCACTCCATATCGCGGGATCTTGTTGAGTGGGCAGCATCCCTTGCGCACCGGCGCGTTTGAAAACGACCTGCAGATGCGTCCCGGCAACGGTAAATATTTCGCGGAAGTCCTGCGTGATGCCGGCTACCGTACCGGCTATTTCGGCAAATGGCATCTCTACGGCGGCGACAGGAATCGGGGCATTCCGCCTGGCCCGTTCCGCTACGGATTCGATGACGAGTTTCTCTCCAACAACTGCACGCTGGTGTTCGATGCGGCCCGGGCCTACTACTGGGATCAAGAGGGTCGGACAAAGAAGCTTTACGGCGATTGGGAACCGTACGCTCAAACGCGGCAGGCGATGGAGTTCGTGGATCGTCACGCCGATAAACCCTTCGCGCTGTTCCTTTCCTGGCATCCACCGCACAATTGGGGCGCAGCCCACGAAGGCTATGACGCGCCGCAAGACCTGCTGGATCTCTATGATCCGGAAAAACTGACTCTTCGTCCGACGGTGAAAGACTCCCCGCAAATCCGCCGCGCCTACCAGGGGCACATGGCGATGATCAGCAGTCTCGACCGCTCGTTCGGGTGGCTCATGGATAAACTCGACGAACGTGGTCTTGGAACGAACACCATCGTTGTGTTCACCAGCGACCACGGTGATATGCTTCGCAGCTACGAGTGGCCGAACAATAAAGGGCGTGCCGAGTCTCTCTCGTGCCATGTTCCCTTGCTAGTGCGCTGGCCAGCGCAACTCAAGCCCGGCACAAGCGACCTGCTTATGGGCACATTTGATCTCATGCCGACGCTACTTGGACTTATGCAGCTCCCTGTTCCCGATTCCTGCCAGGGTCGCGATGCGTCCAACGCGATTTTGCAAGGCCGCGACGACGGCGTGGATGAGCAGCCGTTGCTTTTCGTCCCGCTGAACTGGCGCGGTGTCTATACCAAGCGCTATACCTATTCCGTGGATGTAAACGATCCGGACGGCGAATCTCACTTCAACATACTCTATGACCGGCAAACCGATCCGCAGGAAACCCGGAATCTATTCCATGATCCCAAGTCTGCGGCGGTGCGCGAAAAGCTGCATGCCCAAACATTTGCCTTGATGCAGCGCTTTGGCGATGCGGGTTTGAGCCACGCAGAAATACTGAAGGCATGCGTCCGCGATGAAGACATGGCCGATGTCCTTATGTCGCCCGCAAAGCGTCCGGTTAATTGGGAAGGACGTCTCAAAGACAGCCCAACGCGATAGGGAATGGGTGGGTTGATCCCCATGAAAAAAGAAAAATAGCCGTTTGACAATGAGTGGCATGTATTATATGTAATGCATTGCACGTTACGGAGGGGCGCGGCAGAAAGGGAATAGACTAAACTGGTGTTTTTAATAATGTAACGCATTTCATTTGGGGTGGATGAAGAGGAGCACGACTGTGCGGATGAAAAAAAAAGGAGGGATGGGAAATGAAAAAAAGGTGGATCGGGATAGTGTTGGCGTTGTGTTCAGGCAGCGCAATGGCAACGGTTATATTTCAGGATAGCTTTGACAGCAACAGCGGCGCATTGGCTGGGCGCACACCGGATGTGACCACCAACGGAGTAAACTGGTCACTTGCCAGTTCCGCCAATCTGACAGTTACAAACGGCGTACTGATGACAAAAGCGTCCGCCATATCAAGCGCATGGCTTTATTTGCCGGACATTGCGACAGGCGACGTCATTCGGGTCAGTGCCGTGATCGTCGGTAATGTGGCCCTGAACACACAGTATATAGCCATCGGACTGACCACCAGTGCCGGCGCCCTCTATCTCAAAGGTGCTCCGTATGTCACAATGAAACATGGCGGCACTACTGGTGAAGAACGCGGCTTTTTCAACATCTATGGAGGGCTAGGGAACTCCAACCAGATTGATACGAATCCCTATTTAGTGGAAGCGACAGGTTATACAACGAACCTGAATGCCCGGAACACAGTGAACTTTGAATATGACACAGCCTCAGGCAATATGACGGCCTGGCTAGTCAGCGAAGGAGGCACTGTGGCTACACAGTATGTCGGGTCTGTGAACTACGGGGGAGTTGCTGATGCGGTTATACCAATAGACCTGATCACTTTTCTTAGTCTTCAGTTTACGACAGGCGCGATCAATACCAGTGCAAACCCCGCATATTTGGATAACCTGCTTGTAGAAATCATTTCCGCGGCGGCTCCCCCGGAGCCGGAACCGGTAATCCCTGCCAGCATTGTCGGATGGTCTGTTGTTTCCAGCAACCTCATGCGAATGGTGGTCGACGCTCCAAGCACGGCAAGCAACTACTACCCGAAGTCCACGGCGAACCTAGCATCCGGGACTTGGGCCGGCGTGGCGCATTCGGACGATGGCCTCAATCCCTTTGTCGTCACCAATCTGGATTATGCCGGCGCGGAAGGAACCAACAAGGTGATCTTTGTGCAGGCCACCAATGCCGCAGGCTTCTTTGGCATTGGCGGACAGTAGCGATCCGCCTGCGTAAACCAAGAGACATGGGAACGTTGAAAAAAGGAGAATAGAGTGATGAAAAAAATATGGATGGGGATATTCGCGATGTTGTGTTCTGGAAGTGCGATGGCAACGCTTATCTTTCAGGATAACTTTGACAGCAACGGAGCATTGAATGGGCGCACGCCGGATGTGGGCTCCGTCAACTGGACAGGTTCCGCGAATCTGACCGTTGCCAACGGTGTGCTGATGACAAAGGCAGCTGCCGCATCGAGTGCATGGCTGGCTCTGCCGGATATTGTGTCAGGTGATATCATTAGAGTCAGTGCGGTGATCGTCGGCAATGTGGCACTGAACACGCAGTATATCGGCATCGGCCTGACAACCAATGCCAGCGCCCTCTATCTGAGAGGAGCACCGTATGTCACCATGAAGCATGGCGGCACCGCGGGTGACGATCGTGGATACTTCAACGTATACGGGGGGCTTGGAAACTCCAATCCAATCGACCAAAACGCTTATTTGACCGAGGCCGGCGGTTACACCACCAACCTGAATGCCCGGAACACGGTGAACTTTGAGTACGATACCGCTACAGGCAACATGACTGCTTGGCTAAACAGCGAAGGCGGCACCACGGTTACACAGTATGTCGGATCTGTAAACTATGGAGGGATTGCCGATGCAGCCATTCCGGTGGAATTGATCAATTTCCTTGGAATTCAGTTTACTACGGGCGCGATCAACACAAGCGCAAACCCTGGATATTTGGACAACCTGACGGTTGAAATCATCCCTGAACCGGCCACGTTGGGATTGATCATTGCTGCGGGTCTAGGCGCGATGCTGTTCCGGCGCATGAAATTGTGACCTCGTTGGGAATGAACAGGGTGGACGATCATCCGCCCCATAAATCAGTAAAAACCTATTGCCTAAATGGCGACCAAAGGAGTGATGATGCAGCGGTTGGATTCCGACCTTGCAGGCATTGGCTCCCTGTGGTGACCGTCGGTTGCATTTATAAATATGGGTGGCTGATTGACTCAAGTACCCCCCATATGTAGTATGAAAAGCCATGAAGGCCACCCCTGAAAACCCATACCCGAAGACGTTCGAGGAATTCCTTGAATGGTTCCAGAGCAATGCGGATTGCGAGCGG
>JAIPJC010000071.1 GCA_021734345.1 Kiritimatiellales bacterium
TGCCCTGAAATTGCCGACGGTGTAAACGCCGTCGACAATGAGTGTTTTAGAAACGGCCACGTATGTCGTATCCCCCGCGAGCGGGACGGTACCACTGCTCCAGTTCGCAGCAGTGGAAAAATTGCTGTCGACGCCGGATGCCCCGGTAAAGGTTACGACCGCTGCCAAGCCGGATGATGCCGCCAGGCAGCCGGCAACAAACACGATCCATCCCGTTTTATTCATGCTCGTTCTCCTTGCACTATTTCTTTTCATCTTGCCCTCTCCTTATTTTGTTTCCCTGACTTTCCCTATGAACATTGAATGGCCTAATCACAGGATCTGGATCCGTAGCCGGACAAACTGCTTGCCCTCGGATTCCGTTGAAATGCGGTTGGTCACCGTATTGAAGTTCGCATCCAGCGTGCCGCTTCCCGCAACCACGATGCCACTATTGGTCCATCCTGGGGAAACCAGATCCAGACCGCGTTCGGGATAATAGTCCAATCCGAGTGCAACCTTGTCGGAGCGCTCGTAATAGACATATTCGAGCCAGTTGGTTCCTCCATCCGCCAGCAACCTGCTGGTCGGGACATGGCCTTGGTCGACGCTGTTGGTCGGATCACCGCCGAGGCCGTATTCGGCTAGGTTGTCGACCCAGTCCCCATCGGGATCCGCCGTCATCGCGCCGGTTCCATTGGTATCGGCCAGTCCATAGCCGGCGGCCCACGCCGCATAGTCGTCTGCAGGACCTCCGGCAACCGTAAGCGTCAAATCCTGGTTGCCATCCGCCAGGCTGAGCGTCCAATCTTTTCCATCGCCATTCAAGACCTTGAAATTGCTTCCGGCATAGGATCCGGAACCACTATAGGATCCGCCGTTGCCATCCAGCCAAGTGCGCAAGGCCCCGCCAATCAGTAGGTTTGTGGAGGCGCTGTCGATCAACGTATAGGTTCCTGCCGTCGCAAGCGCCCCCAGATCAACCTCCAGCATGCCTTCCAAATAGTTGGCGGAACCTGCGGTCGATTGCTTGGCAGTAAACGTAGTGACGGAATTTGCGCCGAAAATAAACGTGAGCGTGCCATTTTCCCGCAAATAAAGACGCGCATTAGTGACCGAGGATCCATCCTCGATCACCGCCCTGCCTATCATCCCCGTGCTAGATCCACCCACGGCGAACGACCCGGCGTTGTTGGCTGTGGTTCGCACAATTCCCCCCGAACGAACAGTCAATGTGCCGTTGTAAGCAGCATCCACAACACTGCCAACAATAATGGACGGTGATAGTAGATTCCCTCCTGAAACAACTTCCATGTAGGACATTCCCACTCCGAAACCGGACGTGGAGTATACCCTGACTACATTGGCACCGAAATCGCCGCTTACAATGGCAGGGTTGTTGGACGAAGTACCGGAGGTTCCTATTAGTATCTGATCCGACGAGGCCGGAACAATGCCAGTGTTCCAGTTCCCGGCGGTGGAGAAATCATTGTCAACTCCAGAAGCCCCGGTAAAGGTTATGGGCGCAATTGTTAGTGTCAAATCCCGGTTGCTATCCGCCAGGCTGAGCGTCCAATCCTTTCCGTCGCCATTCAAGACCGTGAAATTGCTTCCTACATAGGATCCCAAACTACTAACCGATCCGCCGTTGCCATCCAGCCAAGTGCGCAAGGCCCCGCCAATCAGCAGGTTTGCGGAGGCGCTGTTGATCAACGTGTAGGTTCCAGCAGTCGCAAGCGCCCCCAGATCAACCTCCAGCATGCCGTCCAGGATATTGGCATTGCCGACGGTTGTTTTTTTCGCCGTAAACGTGCTGACGGAGTCCATGCCAAAAACAAACGTGAGCGTGCCATATGTATTCAGCGTAAGACGCGATTGCTCAAACACGGCGCCCGCTTCAACCACCATGTTGCCGATCATTCCTTCACTGGTTCCACCAATTGAAAGCACTCCCCCATTGTTTGCCGTGGTATGCGTGGCTCCTCCCGAGCGCAGGGTTAAGGTACCGTTGTACGAAGCATCTGCGTTGCCCACGGTAATGGATCCGTCCGAGAGGGCCGCCCCCGAAACAATCTCCACGTAGGACATTCCGTTGTTCGTGCCGCTCAGCGCGTTTGCCCTGAAATTGCCGACGGTGTAAACGCCGTCGACAATGAGTGTTTTAGAAACGGCCACGTATGTCGTATCCCCCGCGAGCGGGACGGTACCACTGCTCCAGTTCGCAGCAGTGGAAAAATTGCTGTCCACGCCGGATGCCCCGGTGAAGGTTACGACCGCTGCCAAGCCGGATGATGCCGCCAGGCAGCCGGCAACAAACACGATCCATCCCGTTTTATTCATGCTCGTTCTCCTTGCACTATTTCTTTTCATCTTGCCCTCCTTCCTTTTGTTGACCCTAGCATCGCTTCGCGATGTCATGTCCTTTCTTTCAACGCATTCACTTTCCTGCGGGTGTTTATGCGTATCGATCTAGGCAACCCGGTTTCAGATGAACCGAATCCCCGTATCAACAGTTACAAGCTACCACAAGTAAACGACGCGAATCGTCCTGTGGATTGCCGAAAGATGATTGTATTTTAACTAAAATAACCAAAATTTATCGACTTTCGGCAATAGTCAGGACTAGTTTTGCTCCAGTAGAAGAAGGGTTCCCTTAAATGCATTCAAACAACCTGCCCCGTGCCAGCTTCGAGAAAGTGGTGACCAGTGATAACCAGTCGGTGTTCTGGAAGCGCGCCATCACATTTCGAACGCCCTACCACTACCATCCAGAATGCGAACTCATCCACATCCGCCAAGGATACGGGCGGAGGTGGGTTGGCGGTTCCATTACCCATTTCAGATCTGGCGACCTCGTGTTCATTGGCTCCAATGTGCCGCACATTTGGCGAAGGGCACCCGAATGCCCGCAGGTAGAGGCCCTTTATATCCAGTTTCTGCCTGATTTTGCCGGGCCGGACTTTTTTAATTTGCCGGAAATGCAGTCGGTGCGGGAGTTGATCTCCTCCGCACATGGCGGTGTAACGTTCAGGGATCCTATCCGCACGGAAATCGCCTCCCGGTTGGACAAGATCTCGGAGCTCAATAATTCAGAATGTCTGTTGAGCCTGCTCGATATGCTCTATCGACTGAGCCAGGATCGAGGTCGCCGGTCTTTAGGCGTTGCAACGGGTAGTCCCCTCCTAAACCAACGACAGGAAGATCGAATCAGCAAAGTGTTCGAGTACATCAACCACCACCTGAATGAATCGATATCCCAGGCAGAGATCGCGAAATTGGTGAATCTCACTCCACCCTCGTTCAGTCGGCTGTTCAAAAACACAACCGGAAAATGCTTCATGGAAGTGGTCAATGAATTGCGTATCACCCAAGCTTGCCGCCTATTGGACGAAACAAGCCGTACCGTAGCCGAAATCGCCTACGAATGCGGCTACGAGACCCTCTCGCACTTCCACAACAAGTTTCGGAAGTTCATGAACATGACGCCGAACGAGTACCGCCACAATCGTGAAGGTGTCAAAGGCTAACGCGCCTCAAGGCACCTTATTTATTTGATCATGTCCCATTTGCGGGGAATGTAATTTTTTGCGAATGCTTGTTCGTAGATGCGATGCCTCATCGCATTTTCGGCAGCAGGGCTTTCCGTGCGCAAAGCGGTGAGGGCACCGCTTCCACGATAACAACCCCTCTCCCCGGAAATGGGTCATGAACTATTTATTTTACCGCTTTAGCATGGCAAGGGTGTGCTGGACGAGGACGCGGCCGCTCTCCGGCGCGAACAGGGAGTTCGAGGCTTCATAACCGCCCTCTTCGGCGGCTTCCGGCGTGACGATGTAGCCATGGAGTTCGCCGTTGGCCAATCCAATAATAAAGGTGTTTGCCGCCTGCTCTTTTACCTGTAGATCGTATTCAACGAATACTTCGCCCTGCCAGCCGACAAAGCGCCATTCGCCCACGCTGATGATCTGGATCTCGGCCGGCGTGCAGCGTTGCATGGCCGCATCGATTCGCCCGTCCAACGCCGCCCGGGCCAGGATCAGGGTCTCCTCCGCACCAAACCAGTCGACTTCGGCCGTGCGGATTTTGGTGGACGGAGCGTCGCTCTCGCGCAACTGCTTGAGCGTTTGCATGGCGCGTTGCAACCGTTCTTCAGCGACTTCCAAACTTGGAAACTTTTTGGGTACAAGTTCGATGGATTTCCCGGTAACCGACAGGGAAATATCACTGGAGAATTCAATACCCGGCATGACTTTTTCCACGGATCTCCCGAGGATTTCACCCAGCCGCACGGCCTCGGCAAAAGTGTTTTCGCGCGTGACGTGGCGCGGACTTTGATTGCCTTGCGGGCCGGTGTGGTAAATTACGGGGCAGTCGACTCCCAGCGTCCCCACCTGAAGGTATTGCCGGGTCATGGCCGGGAAGTCGCCGCTGATCAAGGTGGAGTCTCCGTGCAGGACGGTCGGGTGCATGCAGCACACCAGCATCAGCGCAATATTCGTCGAGCCATCAATCGAGCGGACCCACAACACCGGAACCGCTGGATCCGCCGGTCCATTCGGATCGCGGCGGTTGGTTCCGACGCCTTTGCCGTCGGCCACGGCCAGCCCTATTTGGGCGGGCTGGGCGGATTGATGCGCTTGAATGGCCGCCGCAACGATGCCGTCTTCGATCAGTTGCAGGTACTGTTCATCCACTTTGGGAATATAGGAATCTATTTCGTGGCTGAGAAAGCTCACCGTCCGCGGGCCGGAGTGCGTGTGCGTGGCCGTGATCATAACGTTTGCCGCCGGGATGCCGGTGGTCGCTTCGATCCGGCGGCGCGCCCTTCCAACCAAGGATTTCGGCGCGAAGATCAGATCGTTGGCGATGAACAAGACTTCCGTCTTTCCGTCGGAGAGATAGAGTGCAGAGCTAAGCAAGGGGTCGTGGATGCCGGTGCTGTAGCGTTCGACATGGGGATAGCCTGCCATGAACTGCGAGTCTAAGGGCGAAATATCAATCTGGGCGGCACCGGCATGGAGTAAATGGGACATGGGAATTCCTTTCTTTAAATAAACCCTTTTGCAAGGGCTGTGACTGCGATGATGAGCAGAAGCGCCTGCATTCCCCAACGCACGTGGCTGGCGGACAACCGGCTACCCAGCCGTAGGCCGACCCACGAACCGGCCAGCACCAGCGGGACAAGCAGCAGCGCGCCGCCGAAGGCCGAAAGAGCCTCTTTCCCGAAAACGATCGGAAGGATCACGATCTGGAATGGGGTAAAGGCCAAAAAAATAAACAAGCACGTCGCCCGCATTTTTTCCTGAGGGAACCGGTGAGCCAAAATCCACAGCACGATGGGCGGCCCGCCGATATTGGCAAACCCCGTGAGCAGTCCCGATGCAATGCCGGCCAGATAAGCCCATCCTTTGTGCACCGATTCGCGCGGCTGGACCTTCCCGAACCATTGCAGCATCAGGCACAGAATAATGATTATGCCGATGACCTGCCTCACGGCGGACGGCGGCAGATTTGCGACGCCGCGCATTACCAGCGTACCAAAGGGAATCGCCGCAAGACCAGAAAGTATGATCGGTCGAATGGCCCGCCAATCGACAAAGCCGCGAAGCGTAGGGAACAGGAACAAACGCTGAACCATTCCACCGATCAGGCATGTTGCGACGGATTCCGGCAAGGACATCCCGATGAAAAGCAAGGAAGGCAAGGCCAGCAGAGCAAAGCCAAACCCGACAATGCTCTGCACCAACCCGCTCAGAAAGAGAATCGCTCCTGCATAAATCATCTGTTGCGGCTCAATCATCATATTCCCACAGGTTGGCTTCCGCACGCCTGGCTACGCCGCACTCCGTATTCCGACCGTTCTCATTCATAGAATGGATTAGGGGCCGCCGACAAGTCAAAGGCCGCGGCAACGGCCGGATAGACGATCTTGCCACGGTATGTATTCAAACCGGGTCGCAGCTCGGCAACCTGCTTCATGGCTCCTTCCAATCCGAGATTGGCCAGACGCAGCGCATACGGGAGCGTTGAGTTTGTCAGTGCCTGCGTCGAGGTGCGGGCATAGGCTCCGGGCATATTCCCCACACAGTAGTGCAGAACCTCTTCCTCGAAATAGACGGGATCGTCGTGCGTGGTCGCCCGCGATGTTTCAGCGCAACCACCTTGGTCGATGGCAATATCAACGAACACCGATCCGGGTTTCATCCGCTTCAAAAACTCCCGCTTGATCAACTTGGGCGCTTTGGCTCCGGGAATCAAAACGGCACCGATCAGCAAATCCACCTCGCTCAGTTTTTCGAGCAGCGCGGCTTCCGTGGAATAAATCGTGCGCACCGAACCGTGCATCGACATGTCGATGAAATGCATCTTGTCGATGTCCACTTCCAGCAGCGTAACATTCGCTCCGATCCCGCTTGCCACCCGTGCGGCATTGAGTCCCGCCGTCCCGCCGCCAATGACCAGAACATTGCCGACCGGCACACCGGGAATCCCGCCGAGGAGAACCCCGTTGCCACCTTGGGACTTCGCCAAATAATAGCAACCCATCAGCGTGCTCATCCGTCCGGCGATTTCGCTCATCGGTTCCAGCAATGGAAGGCGGTTCCCGATTTGCACCGTTTCATAGGCAACTCCAGCCACACCCGCTGCGCAGAGTGCATCGGTCAGCGGTTTATCCGCAGCCAGATGCAGGTAGGTGAATAGTAGCAGGTCCTTGCGAAAATAGTGGTATTCGGATTTGACCGGCTCCTTAACCTTGATCACCATTTCCGCCGACCACGCCTCTGCGGCGGAAGCAACCATCACGGCTCCGGCGGCCACATACTGCTGATCCGAAAATCCGGATCCATCCCCTGCCCCCGCTTCCACCATAACCTGGTGTCCCGCCTTCACCAGCGCATGGGCGCCATTTGGCGTGCATGAAACGCGGTTTTCTTTAACTTTGATTTCTTTTAGTATTCCTATTTTCACGTATTTTCCCCTTCTAGTTTTTTTCCGTCCGCCCCATTTCATGCAGGGCATCATCTCAAATCTATTTTCCCAGCCTAGGACAACAACCCTATGAGTTCATTCATATCGTCAAGTTCAAGAATATGATCGATACACGCTACGATTCGTTCGCGATCATTGATGTCATATGGCTTAGCGGCATTATCCAGGCAGTTATTGAATTTCAAAATCAACTCATCCCGATCAAGCGGGTTTTGCGGACTCCCTTTCGGGGTCGTAATTCTCGTATGGACGCTTCGTCCGTCTTTCAAGCAAACACGCATTTCGATGGGCACTAGACCGGGTTGGTCCTTTTCAAATTCATGCACCTTGAACATGGACGCGAGTAAAGCGACCTCATCTCTGGATAATACGTTTTCCTTTGTGAAATCTTCAAGTCGAGGCCAGCCTCTGACAAAAGCCAGGGCCGCCGTATATTGGGCGCTGAACTGGGCATCGACCGTGGGGTTTTCCCTCGCCACAAACGGATTCCCGATTTGCCCCATGGACTGGGGTGGCAAGGCAATGGTTCCTTCCTGTATCTCCTGCCATTGAATGCCGTATTCCTTTTTCAGCGACAAGGCCGCATCAATCACGGGATGGGTACACCGGCAACATGGATACGGTTTGATGCCGACATTGAGGGTTTCAAAATCAGTTCCGACACGCTCGGACAGGTAACCGGCATCTATTTGCCCCGCCGTGTAAAGCGCTTTCAAGCCGAAGGCCCCGTCGACGATATTGCGGGCACCGGTGAGGTTATGGCAGGCAAAGAAGGCGGCTTGGATACCGGCGGATGCACTGAAGCCTGGTTGAATCCGCTTGGATAGGACTCCGTCCACAAGCCCCTGCCTGTTCCCGTGGATTTGCGAGTAGGCGAGCCCGAATGCGTGGTGCATTTTGTCAACGTCCAGTTTCAGCAAGCGGCCGCATGCCGCCGCACAGGCGAACGGCCCCCAGAGCGTCGTCGGAAGCCAACCCACGTGAAGATAGGGAATAAATGCCATCCCCAACCGATTGGATACATCCAGCCCGACGGCCAGCGCGGCAATAAACTCCCTTCCGGAAATCTTGCGGAAAGGAATCGAGGAGTCTTCGACGTTGTTCTTTGAACTCAATGCTTCACAGGTGGCCAGAAGCGCCGGCACCAAAGTGACACAACCATGGTTCACGGCGCCGTCATGCGTATCATCATAGTCATTGGCGTGCCCCATGACGGCATTTAGGAACGCCGCATTGGGCGCACTGGTTTTTTCATCCGAACAAAAAACCGTTGCATGCCGGTTGCCTCCCCAGAAATTGGACAAGTTCCTCAACGGAGCGATTCCCGTCGCACGACTACCCGACAAAATACATCCCAGCGTATCCAGAAAAAGATCCCGGGTAATTTCAAATACAGGATCGGGGAGATCTGCACCATCAAAGTTTGCGGCGTGGCGGACCAGTGGATAGATCGAGTCGTTCATTCAATGAGCCTCTTTCACTGCTCGCAATAAATCGGGCTGCTCCAAGCAACATGACCGTCCAACTGCGTCACTCGGACATATAGGGGATTGTCCCCCTCGTGCAGATTTTTCACTGGAAGTTCCACATCCATCTCATGTTGATCCAGGTTGTCCGGAAGGCGGTATATCTCCATCTTTTTGGCCAGCCCGCCAAACTGACGGACGCTCGGGGTGATGCCAATCGACTTCACGTCAGCCGACACACACCCCTGCCGGGTCTCCAGCTCAAGACGTCCAGCCATTGGTTTTTCCAGTTCAAGAATACATCCGGCCGCACCACCGGTCGTGACGCCTTCCCACTCCACGCGCCGCCCGCTCACTTGGTATAATGGCCGGGCTGGATTCCAGAATTGCACCGGCGTGACGTTGAGGATCGAATTCCCCTTCACCGTCAATGAACCGCTCCAATCCACCATTCTGGCCCGGCCGCGAACCTCGGCACCGCTCCACAGCACCTTGATGCACCGGCCGAGATCGGCAGCGGAGTATGGGCGGTAGGTTTTTATTTTTTTGCTGCCGTTGAACACATCCACCCGCTCAATCGGAGCGGTTCCGGACACCTTTATATGAAGGCGCGGCGACGAACCCACCCGACCCACATCGCCCATCATCATACGGTTTCCGGTTTCGTCCTCCATGTGCACATCAAGCAGGCAGCGATGCCCGGTCGTGGCATAGAAATGGCGCGCCTTCATCGCCGCATAAATCCCTTCGCGGGTCAGCGCTTCGGCCATCACACAGGTCAGGCCACCATAGGAACCGAAGCGCCCGGCTCCGGGATAGGAAGCCCCCGGTCGGCCCTTGTGGCCATCGGAGTTTGCACAGATCCCTACGCGATATCCCTTGTCGAACGCATCCGTCAGCATCCATTCAAACGTGCCCCATGCCGAGTGCACTTCCACGGCGCACTCGATGTCGTGGTCATGCATGGACAGGTCCGCATACCGCCCGCCCACGTGGGCGAAACAGAACGGAGAGGCCGCCGACTGCTGTTTAAGGTTTTTAAACAGATCCAAAGCCGTGGGAGATACGGGGTGTATCGAGGTTTGACCCGGAATCAGGTCATTGCTGCTGCGGGAGATCGTCCCCTCTTCGTTTAGAAAGTAGACATTCCGGTCACCGCCCAGCGGCGTATTTCCGCTCCATTCGTAGCCGGGAAACACAATGAACCGGCCCGGCTTGGTGAATTTCTTGGATACGGCTTTTATTTTTTCCCAGAACGTATCGGTTACTTGGAAGTCATTCGCCTGATGCCCCGCGATGTCGAGAAAGGCTTTGTCCCGCGCAAAATTGAAGTAGTCCTCAATGGTGTTGGATCCAATCGATTCCTCGCTCTGGCCGTGGAAGTCGGCCCAGTAGGGATTCAATAGCTCGGCGGCCTCCAACGCACAAATCGGATTACTGAACGTTTTGCCCGATTTTATGCGGTGAATGCCCGGAGTCGTAAATCCGGCGTGTTCTATTTTTTCGGGGGTGCCAATGGGATTCCCCCATGCATCCTCTTTTTTTGAATAGTAGGCAAACGCCTTGCCGCAACACACCCGCGAAGGCGCAATCAAGACATGCTTAACGGCTTTGCCGGGAACAATCTTCAGAACGGGAGAACGCGGCAGTTCCTTGAAGCAGTAAGTGGCGATCGGATCCACCATGGTTTTAAATTCAAACGAGGTCTCACAGAACGTCTGCATCCGCCAGCCGGGAGACCCCTGCGAGGTATCGCCAAAAACAACACAAACTTCGTCGCCTTTGTCCAGGAACCCGCCCATCACTTTCAGGAAAAGCGTCCTTCCCCAAGGCCGGATGTTCCCTTTGGGATCCCATCGTGGCTCGATCCGGCAATCTCCGCTGGTTGAAATCTTGCAGAAATTCGGGCGGCCTGGCTGATCAAACTGCGGTTGACCAAAGTCGCCGGCAAAACGAAATACGATTTTTATATGTCCGGTATCATCGATGGGGTGTGCGACCGTATACGTGTATTTTATACTGCAATACGCGCCGGCCTCCACCGCCGTGTTCGGCTCGATTTTTGCGTTGCCCAGCTTTATGGGTTCCTTCATGCGATCACTCCTATATTTCTGTTATATTTTATTTTTAAATTTCTCGCGATTAGTCGCCTGCGATCCGATCCATAACCTAAGGAACTACCCGGAACGGTATTTGCAAAACTCATCGCCCGCTGTTGTGTGTCAGCTGGGATCTAACCCAATACCACCGGATCCAGCCCCGGGATATATTTGCAGGCTTCGATCAGCGCTTTTGAATAGTGGCCGTAGGACATGGCAACGTGGTGGATGAATGGCCCTTCCATCAGCGTCCGCTCCCAAGCCGGCCAGTCGTTGACCTCCGCCCACAGGTAGCTGTTCTGGGTTTTCGGACCATCCGTCGAGTGCCCTTCGCCGACGGCTAGTTTATATTCGCCGCGATCCCCGTCGAAACGCGCCATCGTCACCGGGCCGTCTTTCAGTCGCATATGCACCATGCCCGAAACCGGCGATGGGAAAATCCAGTGATGCCCAATACGGGCCTGTTCGTCGGGATGCAGCATGGAGAACGGAGCGGAGCCGTGCCACAGCAGGACGCCGTTGTCGTTTTCCGGATGTCGGTTGGTGAATTCCGCGAGGAAGCTGGGGTTCATGTTCAGATCCGCCGCCTGGGTCATCAGGCAGCTTATGGTTCCATGAATATCCGTCTCGTTGCCAAAGGCATACGATTCCGAAACCTCGCTAGCCATGAAGTTGCCGTAGGCTTCCATTGAATTCATAAAGGAAGGGAATGGCTGGAAGGCAATTCCATCCAGCCCACGGGCTGCTGCCGTTTCCAGCATCTCGTCCCGTGCGGCGAGGATATTGAGCAACGGCTCCTCGTTTTTATCGAAGCCCTCGACCACAAACTTCTCGCGCAGCCGCATGGCCTCCTTCTGGTAGGCTGCCCGGTTTGCTTTGGACCGGGATTTGGCGGCGTTGATGAACTCGACCAAATCAATTGGAACCACCTGCACATTGAACTTCTCCAGCAATTCGCTTTCATTGATGATCGTTGACCAAAAGAAATCAATCCGCAGTCCGACCTGCCCGATCTTCATCCCTTTACGGAATAGCTTTGCCACTGCCGCAGCACGCACAAACGTATCGAGACCTTCAACAAATTTAGCGTCATCAACGGAGCAGTTTTCAATATAGGTAAAGGGGATGTTTAGTTTGTGCAGCACTTTCGTGGAGGCAAACAAACCGCAGAGGGAATCCCGCAACCGGGATCCGTCCGCCAGCGGCGCGCCATCCCGCGGTCCCCAAATCAAGGTTGGAAGATTCAGATGCTTGGCGATCATCCCGACCGCCCCCTCGGTTCCAAAGTTGCAATGCGGCATAAACAGCGCATCAACGTTCTTCGACTTGAAGAAATCAACCGCCACCTCGACATGCTTTTGATCCTTCACCAGTCCATCTTCCAGGACGCCATCCAAGTCCACAAACTCGACGCCGCAGGCGCGGAGCTTTTGCTGGATCAACGCCTTGTGTCGGACGGCGTCTGCATTGCTGAATACAAATTTTCCGATGGGGCAAAGCGCTACTAGAGGTTTTTTGGGGGTCATTGTTTATTGTCCTTTTTACTTTCGGTGTTCATCAGCCAAAACTCGCTGATTTCTTCAAGGGTCTTGTCTTTGGTCTCTGGCAGGAAACGCCATACAAACCATACGCAGCACAGGCAAATTCCGCTGTAGATAAAGTAGGTTCCCGACGGATTGCCAAAGCGCTCCGAAAAAAACTGAAGCGAGATGGGAAAAATCTGCTTATCGATGAAGTTGCACAGAAACATCAGGAAACAGGCGAGCGACATCGCCTTGCCGCGAATCCGATTCGGGAATATTTCCGACAGAACCACCCAACCGAGCGGTGCCAGGCCAAGGGTAAAACAGGCCGCCGACCAGAAGATCACGCCGAGCGCAAACAACGGCGGCATCTCAAACAGGAAATTCACGGCCATCAACAGATGTCCGAAAGCAATGCCGGCCACGCTGTAGATCAAGATGCCCCGCCGCGAGAACTTTCCAATCAGCCAAAACGACACGGTGGTGCAAACGATAATCCAGCTGTACAGGTAAACCGACCGCAGGATCGCGCTCGACTCGCTGGTGAGTCCGGCATCCATGAAAATCGTCGGGGAATAAATGAAGATCGCGTTGACCCCGTTGATCTGCTGGAAAATCATCAGCATGACTCCGATCAGCACCGCAAGCCGGATGCCGGGAAGGAAGAGCTCCTTCATGGTTCCGGACTCCTTGCCGAGCTCCTGCTGAATGCTCGCCAGCTCCGCCTCTGCCTGATGGGCACCGTTCACCTTGACGAGCACCTTCCAGGCATCATCGCGCCGCCCCTTCATCGCCAGCCAGCGCGGACTGTTCGGAACCAGCGCCAACCCGACGGAAAAGGCCAGAATGAAAAGAATTTCCGATGCAAACATCCATCGCCAGTTGTCGCCGGAGGCAATAAAACTTTTGGAAATCAATTCTGGATAGGCATTCTCCAACAACAAGCGGTTGAGCATTTCGAGCTGCAACGGCGGCATGGCAGATATATCCCGCGCTACGAACCGCTGCGCCTTATCCACCAGTACAGTCTGCGCAAAAGAGATGTCCTGATAAAAATCTTCATCCGCGAGAACCGTATTCAACGCGGCGACCATATCGTCCGCTTTACCGCCAAGCAGTCGTTGCCGATCCACTTCCGGAAGCACATCAAAGAGGCGCTTGCCGGGATTGGGGGAATTGCTTTGCATTTCCTGCTGGACGGTCTGCACAAACGCTTCGGTATTTTGAATATCCGAAGGAACAAATTTGACAGAGCCAGCGAGAAGGTAGGTCACCAGCACCGACAGGAACAGACCAAGTACGATGGTCAATTGGTTGACCACAACCAGCCGGCCGCGCAGACGTGCGGGAGCAATCTCGGCGATGTACATGGGCGATATTACGGATGCCAAACCGACCCCGATGCCGCCGACCATGCGCCAAAAGATAAATGGAACCAGCTCTTTCGCCACAGCTGTTCCAATCGCGGAAAGCAAAAAGCAGATCGCAGCAATCAACAGGCCTTTTTTACGACCGAGCGCATCCGCAATCCACAAACCAAACAACGGCCCGGCAATGCAACCCAGCGTTGCACTGGCAACCACCAGCCCCTTGGCCGCAGCACCCAAAGCAAACTCAGGTTCCAGATAGAGAACGGCGCCGGCAATAAGCCCCATGTCGAAGCCAAACAGAAATCCGCCAATCGCAGCTACAAGGCAGATCGCCCACACATAGACTTTTTGCGCTCCGGTTTGTTTTCCGTCCAGCAGGGTCGTTCCGCTCATACAATGCTCCTTCAAGTATCTTCTTAAAAACCAGACGCTATCACTTCGAAGACGGGAAATCTTCCTGTGGTTTGACGGAACATGACTGATTTTTAACAAATCCGGGAAAAACAGGGCTCACGCAACCGTTGATATTCGTATGGCAAACGAAATTCTATGTATCATGACCAACCCGTTAAAGGCGGCCAGCCTGCATTGATCGGTTAGCCCGCCTTGCGGTTCAGCTTGCGGTATTTTCCCGGCGAACAGCCATTAATGGCCGCAAAGCTGGAGTAGAACCGGCTCGCCGAACTGAATCCTGCCGCAAAGGCAATATCCAGCGCGCTCTGGTCCGAGGCAATGAGTAGATGCTGTGCCGAGCTGATGCGCTGGTGGGTCAGGTATTGCAGGATGGTGCTTCCAGAGATTTGCTTGAACACCCGCATCGCATATTTGGGGTGGAGTCCCGCCACCGTGGCAATGTCGTCTATTGAAATGTTCTCCCGGTGGTGCTCGGCAATAAACGCGGTCATCCGTTGGAAGTGGCGGTAGTTGGCTTGGTAAAGATGCAGATCCTCTACCGGTTCATCCTTTTCGGGTTGCTTCAAGGCGAGCCGGAGCAGGAAGGCCTGGATTTCCAGCAAGGCGATGTTGGCTTGTTCGGCATCGCGGCTCTGGAGCAGATCCCGCCAGTCGGAAAATGAGGCGATGGTGTTTTCGGGATTGTGCAAGGTGTATTTTAGGACGGTTCCAGTCAGCAGGTGGTGCTGAAAGGCGGCAGGTAGCTTCCAACCCAAAAAGAGCGGCAGGGGAATGCAGAGATTGTAGGTCACGGGCTGGTCAAGGCTTTCCATGGGGCCGTGTGGTTGCGCCGCCCAGAAAACAACAAGGTCGCCCGGGTTCACATGTAGCACCTTCCCGCTAAAAATGGCGGACACCCGTCCGCTTTTCAGTATGCCCATTTCAATCTCGTTGTGGAAATGGAGATGCTTGTACGGCTTGCTGGCTTCCTCGAAAAAAGCCAACCCATAATTCAGACGATCAATTTTATCATCAAACACGATCTTCCTCCTTTTCCGATGGTTACTATCAAACAACTATGACGACGGATCAAAGATAAATCCTTAAAATGTATCCATCACTCCGGCAAATAGCCGTGCTACAAAGCGAATCGGATCGAATAGTTACTATCCGGGATAAATTTGGTTATTTTCCGGGAAGACAGCATGGCGGGGTTGATATCTAATCATGCCAGTAAGTTGCATTAAATGGCATGCATTTAGGGATTGGTCATGACTGTAAAGAGAAAGCATGGACATGGACGAGCGAAACAAAAGGCAATTATTGCTAATTTTGTCAAAATACTATCGGAATTCGTCAATCCACAGGTAGTTTTACGGCATATGCCGTGTTATGTTTGCTGGGTTGATAAGAAGAAATGACAAGCGGATATGGCCTTTGGCGGGATCTTTTTTGAGTTGGGATGCACCAGCGCGTTGGATCTGGATGATTAAAATAGCCCGATGTTGTCCAGCGTAGACATGGATGAGTGAAAAAATAAATGAGCTCCTGAGTCCAGGTGTGCCGTGGTTGGTTGGCGGCACTTGAAATCAGGGAAACAACAAGGAGGAGGTAGGCAAGATGAAAATAAACATGGCAAGAAGGACAAATTGGAATAAAACGGGATGGATTGTGTTCGTTGCCGGTTGCATGGCGGTTTCGGCCGGTTGGGCGAGCGTGTTCAGCGGGACAGGCGGCGACAAGCTGTTTTCGAACACGAACAATTGGGATGTTTTCCCAACGGCCGGGGCAAACATCAGCTTTGCCGCAAGTTCGACGACGATTGGAACCCCTGCGCAGGTCGATTCGGCGTTCCCTGTATTTACCTCATCAAACCGTTTGGCCGCTGTGACTATCGCTGCCCCGGCACCGCAAACAACATATCTGGAAATTCTTGACGGAGCCCACTTTGAAGGGTTAACCGTTCTTATTGGATGGCAAACCACCCAAGCCACGCGGCATGGCGATGTCACGCTTCGGACTGGCGGAACATTGTGGGCAGGAAACGGAGGGGCTGGCGGTTATTTGTATGTTGGGGGATCCTCAACCGGCAAGTTGACCGTTGCGGAAGGAGCCAATTTAAGAGCCACCAGAATACAAGTGAATTCGAAAGCGACACTGACCTTCCAGTTCGGAACCAACTCTGTCACAACGATGGTGGGCACCTCCACTACGACGGGATCCGTCAACCAGATTGACGGATTGCTAAGGTTGGATCTCGGTGCCCTGAATACCGGCGGAACCTATACGTTGATCGACAGCAAGGGCTCCCAGCTCTCAGGCGCGCTGAGAACCTGGCTCGATGCCGGCGGAGGAAGCCGCAGCGGTACGGGGGATGTGTCAACGGCCAACTTTGAAATTGTAAACAGCGCTGTTGATCTCAAATGGACGCTGACTACGGCTGATGTCGACAACCGGGACTTGGTGCTTACGGTTTCCAAAGGTCCTGCTGACGACTACGCGGCGTGGGCCGCCGGCTATGGACTGGTCGACCCCAATGGAACCGGCGCGATGACGGCGGATCCCGATGAGGACTGGGTCGACAACCTGGCCGAATACGGCCTCGGCGGCGATCCTACCAACAGTGTCGACCAAGGCCACGTCCCGACCAGCAGGTTGCTGGCGGATGGAGGAACCAATTGGCTCGAATATGTCTATTACGAGCGCTCCGACAAGGTTGCACTCGGATTGGACTATTATCCCGAACGCGGTCTGGATCTGGTTTCCCCAGGATGGACCAATAGTGGCATCGTGGTTGCGGGAAG
>JAIPJC010000072.1 GCA_021734345.1 Kiritimatiellales bacterium
CGTATCCCAGGCTGGCGAATCCGGCAGGCGCTGGGTCAACGGCCATTTGGGATCGATCAACCCCATCGCGATCTGCCGCTTGTAGCGTCCCTCCCTAAGCTTGTCCCAGCCGGCCTTGAATTTTCCGCGGTAGCGGGCGATGTCCTCGGCCGGCGCCATGAGCGGGAAATGGACTGCGCAATACGGCAGATAGAGGAAGAAGGGCTTCTTTTCTTTCTGCGCCTGATCCATGTAGCGCATGGTCCAGTCGGTGAAAAGATCGGTGCTGTACCACTCGCCCTTTCCCAGTTCGGGGGAGCCGAGCGGATATTCCTTGCCGTCGATGAAGAGCGGCTTCTGCTGGCTTTGGCCGGGGAAGTAGACCCCGCCGGCGGTCGAATTGAAACTGTGCTGGTAGCCGCGTTTCCACGGTGGCGTGTCGTGGTTTTGGCCCATGTGCCATTTCCCGGCCATGGCCGTGAAGTAGCCGGATTGGCCGAGCACGTCGGCGATCGTGACGGCGCGTTCGAGCAAGCGGCCGGATGTCCCGGATTCGCCTTTGACCACCAGGTTGTCGAGGTAGCCCATGCCGGCTTCGTGCGGATAGAGTCCGGTATTGAGCGCCGCGCGCGTCGGGCTGCAGCGGGCGCAATTGTAGAATTGGGTAAAGCGCAATCCCGTGGACGCCAAGGCGTCGATGTTCGGCGTCGGAATATCGCCGCCATAGCATGCGAAGTCGGAAAACCCCATGTCATCGATCAAAACGACCAGCATGTTCGGCCGGCTATCGGCCGCTCCGGCTCCCGCAACCAGCATCATTATTCCCGCCAAACCGGCCATCCATTGTTTCGGTCCCATGTGCATACCTCGTTGTGTTAAGTGGTTGTTTTAAAGATTAAACGCATGGAAAAAACGTAATCCAGCAGGGAATCTGGACAAATGCCTTGGGATGGAAAGCAAAGCCGGAGGAATCCACGTTGGGGTTCCTCCGGCGTACAAACCGCATCGGTTTATTGGAAACGGACTTCCGGCTATTCCGAAGCGGTTGGTTCCTGGGGCCGTTGCCGCTTGTGTTGCTTGCGGAGTTCAGGTGCCGGCGGATTTTCGCCCGCACCATTTTTGCGGTTTTGAAATTCCTGTTTCGCGGCTTGCCGTTCCTGTTCGGACAGTTGTCCATCCCCGTCGGCATCAAAGCGCTTGAGTATCGCCTGCCGCTTTTGCTGGATGCGTTCCATCATCTGCGGAGGGATCTGCTGTTGTCTGCGGCCTTGGAATTGCTGCTGGCCAAAACCTTGCTGCGGGGTTCCCTGGAACTGCTGTTGTCCGCGGCGTTGCTGTTGCTGCGGGCCGAACTGCGGACCACCCTGTTGGCGGAACGGCTGTCCTTGGGGGCCTTGCGGTCCAAAATTGCGCATTTGGTTTTGTCCTTGCGGTCCCATGCGCGGGGCTCCGCAGGCAGGGCATCTTTGCTGCTGTTGTTGCTGCCCGAAGCCCTCTGGGGGCGGGAACGGCCGTTGCTGGCGGCGTTCCTGTTGCTGGCCGCTGGCGGAAAGCACTCCTGCGAGCACGGCCGAAACGGCGATCACGGATTTGACTCTGGTCTTCATGGTGGAACCTCCTGTTGGTTGTTTTCCCCTTCGGCGCATATAACGCAACGCGGGGTTTTTTATTTTGCAGGAGGACGGAATTATAGACGCGGCAGGCCTGGAATTTTCTAGTCCGGGAACGCGTGCGACCAGATGGACGTGTGGTTGATGCTGAAATAGAGGGTCTTCGAGTCCGGGCTCCATTCGATGGATTCGGTGGCGGTGGCGTGCGGTTGGTTGGTGTAGCTCGGCAGATAGAGCAGGTTGAGCCAGGCCGGATGGCCGTCCTCGCGGTAGTAGATCTTATAGGAGGGCTGCGAGACGTAGTAGAACTTGCGCAGGCGGGCGGTCTTGCTGCCGTCCGGCGATACGACCTGCGCGACCTCCGTGCTGGGCGGCGTCAGGATCTTGAACGCCACGTAGCAAATGAAGAGGGTGAATGCCGCAAAGCCGATCCGCTTCCGATCAATCAACGAGCGCTTTTTGTAGCTCCGCTTCATGGAAGCGAATATCGAATATCGGACAAGGGATGTCGAACTCCGAATCGGAATTCGCTATTCGGCGTTCTGCGGTTCGACCGGTTGTTCCGCCGGCGCTTTCTTGAAGAAGCGGCTGAGGTTCCAGTTGCGGTCGACGTCGCGCCAGGACAGGAAGAGCATGGCGGTGATCAGCAGGATGGCGAAGACGTTGACCAGCGTTCCGACCACCTTCGGGTGGATCTTCCGCTTGGTTATGCCTTCCCACAGCGCGAAGCAGACGTGCCCTCCGTCGAGCACCGGCAGCGGTAGCAGGTTGAGCACGGCGAGGTTGATGTTGATGAAGCGGATCAGGCCGAGCGCGTTGATGATGCCGAGCTTGAGTGCGAACCAGATCATGGTAAAGATGGCCACGGGGCCGCCGAGCCCGCCAGCGGCCTGCTTGGCTTCGCCTTTGGTGGTGAGCGCCTTGAGCAGGCGGAAGATGGAGGAGGCGTCGCTTTTGATCTGTTCGATCGGCGATCCGGAGAGCGACCACGGCATGGCGCCGGAACCACCAAGGGAAACACCGATCAGGGCGCGGTCCATGCCTTCATCGTATTTGGGCGTAACGGTCAACGTAACGAGTTCTTCGCCGCGCAGCACCTTCATGGAGACGGTCTGGTCGGGATGCTGCTGCACGAGCTCGGTGAAATGCGCCCAATCCACCACGCGCGTTCCAGCGAACTCCTTGACGATATCGTCGGGTTCGACGCCGGCTTCGGCGGCTGGGGAGCCCGGCGTGACGCGCCCGAGGACGCAGGGTATGGCTTCCGATACGCCTTCCAAGAGATAGTCTCCGTCCTTGGGGTCGTTGGCCTGGATTTGAATATCGCGCGTTTCGGTGCCGGTCAGCACGGTAAGGGTGATGATGTGATCTTTACCGCCGAGGAGGGTTTCAACCTGTGCGTCGTACCACGATTTGACGGGATTGCCGTTGACGGCGACGATCTGGTCGGCCGGGCGCAGGCCTTCGGCGTAGGCCACGCTGTTGGTGTCGACGCTGCCGATGAGCGCGATGTTGGCCGGCTCGTTGGCAGTCGCAACCAGAACGGCGAGCACCAAGGCGAAGACGATGTTGCAGAAGGGACCGGCGACGGCGACGGCGATCTTTTTCCACGGGGAGATATCGGGTAGCTGCTTGCGGTCGTTTTCGTTCTCACCCTGCATCTTCTCCATGCCTTCGGGGTCGAGCTGGGGGAGGGAGACGTAGCCGCCGATGGGGAAGGCGCCGATCTTGTAGACGATGCCGTCGATCTCCTTGCTCCAGATGGCCGGGCCCATGCCGATGGAGAAGGTTTCAATGACCAGTCCACATTTCTTTGCGACGATGAAGTGCCCCCATTCGTGGACGAAGATGGTGATGCCGAACAGGAAGATCATCATGAAAACGATATAGAGAATTTCGAGCATAGGGATCCTTTAGCGGTTATCGGAGGAAGAGTTCGATGTAGATGTAGAGTAGGGGCGCGGCGAACAGGATGCTGTCGACCATGTCGAGAATGCCGCCCAGTCCGTAGATCATGGTATTGGAGTCCTTGACGTCGACGGCGCGCTTGAACAGGGATTCGACGAGGTCGCCCAAGGTTCCAACGATGGGAAACAGGACGCTGAGTATGATGGCATGGAAAAGTGAAAACGAAACGGCGCTGTTGATCCGGCCCTTGGAGACGATCCACCAGACGATGTTCACGGCTAGGCAGAAGACCACGCCGCCAAGCAGGCCTTCCCAGCTCTTTTTCGGGGAAATGACCGGCGCGAGCTTATGCTTCCCGAAGCGCATGCCGAAGAAGTAGCCGCCGGAATCGGCCATCTTCATGCAGAGGATCACATAGAAGGCGGCCCAGCCGGGTTGGGAAAGGTCGCCGCACAGGAACAGGCGCACCACGAAGCTCCAAAGCAGCGGAACGTAGACGATGCCGAGGATGGTTCCCATGCAGCTGTCGAGCCCCTTGCGCAGGTTGGTGTAGGCGAGGACGCGGAACAGGTTGGACGCAATCACCAGCAGCAGGATGCACCATAGCAGGTTGTTGGAAATCTGGCCGGTCATGTGGAACCAGGTGGCCGCGATGAAGGCCAGGCCGCTGGCGGTTCCCCATTTCTTGGATGCGTCCACGCCGACGGCATGGAGCAGGCCGTAGAACTCCCAGGTGCCGAAGCCGGCGAACAGCATCATACCCAGCAAGCCGAACAGGTTGCTGCACGGAACAGTGGTGAACAGCGGAATGAGAACCGCGCCGATGCCCAGTGCTATGAGGATCCGTTTTTTATCCATAATGCGCCCCCGCTATTTCTTAACCCCGCCATACCGGCGATCCCGCCCGTTGAAAGCTTCCAAGGCCTGGAAAAACTGCTCCTCGCGGAAATCCGGCCAGTAGGTGTCGGTGATATGGAATTCGGAATAGGAGAGTTGCCACAGCATGAAATTGCTCAGCCGCAGCTCGCCGCTGGTGCGGATCATCAATTCGGGATCGGGCACGTCCGGCAGGTAGAGGTGGTCGGCGACGGTTTGCTCGTCGATTTTCTTTGGATCGAGCTCGCCCGCCTTGACCTTTTCGGCGATCCGCTTTGTTGCCTCTGCGATCTCCGTGCGCGAGCCGTAGCTCAGCGCGATGATGAAGGTGTGGTCGGTATAGTGCCGGGTGGCATCGAGCGTCTTTTGCAGCCGCAGGCGCACGGGCAGGGGAAGCCGTTCGAACTGGCCCATGATGCGCAGCCGGATCTTGTTGTCGTGCAGCTCCTGCTCGTAGGCATTGAGCGAGCTGACCAGCAGCTTCATCAGGCCATCGACCTCCTGCGGCGGACGCTTCCAGTTTTCGGTACTGAAGGCGTAGACGGTGATGAATTCGACGCCCGCCTTCGCGGCGGCTCGCAACACGGCGCGCACCGACTGCGCGCCCTCCTTGTGTCCTTCGATCCGGGGAAGCCCGCGTTCCTGTGCCCAGCGGCCGTTGCCATCCATGATGAGGGCCACGTGTCGCGGGATCTTTTCCAGACTCTGGAATGACTCGGTCATCAATGTCTCATCGCTATCTGCAAAATTATTTTATGCAGAATATTGGCTCCGAGTTCGGGGCGGGTCCTCGTTCTCATTTTGCATCGAATCATTTTGCTTAAATTCTCTTTTGTCCGGTCATGGTGGATTTAGCGATCAAGCAACAACGTGCTGGAACGCTTGGGGCCGATCGACAGGATGCCGACCTTCACGCCGGTCAATTTTTCCAGATATTGGATGTATTTCTTCGCCTGTTCCGGCAGTTCGTCCCAGCTGGTGCATTCGGTGGTCGGGCAGTTCCAGCCTTTGAAATCTTCGTAGATCGGCTTGCAGCGCTCTAGCTTGCGGATGCTGGCGGGTACGGAGGTGAGGCGTTCGCCGTCGCAGTCGTAGGCCACGCAAACCTTGATGGTTTCGACGGCGTCGAGCACGTCGAGCTTCATCAGGGCCCACTCGTTGATGCCGCCGACCATGGCGGCGTAGTGGGCCACCACGCCGTCGAACCAGCCGCAACGGCGCGGGCGTCCGGTGGTGGCGCCGAATTCGTGGCCGACCTTGGCGATGTGCGCGCCCATTTCGTCCGTCAGTTCGGTCGGGAAGGGACCTTCGCCGACGCGGGTGGTGTAGGCCTTGACGATGCCGACCACGCGGTCGATGGCGTTCGGCGGAACGCCGGAGCCGGAAGGTGCGCCGCCCGCGCCCGTGTTGGACGAGGTGACAAAGGGGTAGGTGCCGAAGTCGACGTCGAGCATGACGCCCTGCGCACCCTCAAAGAGGATTTCATCGTTGTTCTTCACGGCTTCGTGAAGCAGCGGGACGGTGTCGCAGATGTACGGACGGAGGTAGTCGGCCGCTTCCTTGACCTGCGCCAGCAGGTGGTCGATATCGACCGGTTCACCGCCCAGGTTTTCGATGACCTTGTTCTTGGCCTCGGCGTGGGATTCCACCATGTCGAGGAAGTCGCTTTCGAGGATATCGCCCATGCGCAGGCCGATGCGGTCCGCCTTGTCGCAGTAGGCAGGGCCGATGCCGCGTTGGGTGGTGCCGATTTTCTTCCCTTTTTCGAGCCGGCCTTCCTTGGTGGCGTCCTGTTGCTTGTGGTACTGGAAGACAATGTGGGCGCGGTCGGAAATGAACAGGCGGTTGTCGAGCTTGATACCGCGCTTGACCAGATCCGTCAGCTCGCCCATCAGGCCCACGATATCGACCACCAAGCCGTTGCCGATCACGCACTTGCATTCGTCGCGCAGGATGCCGGATGGCGTCAGGTGGAGTACATATTTCTGGTCACCGATCTCCACGGTATGCCCGGCGTTGTTCCCGCCCTGGTAGCGCACGACCCAATCCGCGTTGGCGGTGAGCACGTCGATAATCTTGCCTTTGCCTTCATCGCCCCACTGGGACCCGATCAATACTGTTTTAGCCATGCTGTTTCACCCGCTTTTGCCTAAAAAGGTTAACACAAAAAGAAGCCCGCTTTCATAAGGGGGCTTATGAAGAGGGGAAATTAGGGAAACCGTCCTGTTCCGTCAAGTTTTCAGCATGGCGAATGACAAGAAGGGGTTCACCGCTTTTTCGGGAACAATCCTGCTTTCGTCGAGGATACGCTTTCTTGTAGTCTGCCGGTGTCATGTCGAAAATCACCGAAGCATTCATCCGGAAGATACCCAAGGCGGATCTGCATGTGCACCTCGACGGCTCGTTGCGGCTGCCGACCTTGATCGAACTGGCGAAGGCGGGTGGGGTAGGATTGCCGTCGTACGAAGACACCGGGCTGAACGAGCTGGTCTTCAAGGCGCGCTACGCCAACCTCGGCGAATATCTGGCAGGCTTTGCCTATACCGTCGGCGTGCTCCAGACCTTGGAAAACCTCGAGCGCGCGGCGTTCGAGCTGGCGGAGGATGCGTATGCCGAAGGCGTGCGGTATATGGAAGTGCGCTTCGCCCCGCAGTTGCACGTCACCCATTCCACCGAGATCGGCGCGATTGTCCGCGCGGTATTCCAAGGGCTGGAAGGGGCGAAAAAACAACTCAACGCGGCTGTCGGCGAAGACGACATGCCCTTTGAATACGGCATCATTCTTTGCGCGATGCGGCGGTTCAGCCGGCAGATGTCGCCCTACTACGAACGGCTGCTCAACCGCAGCAGCACCTCCAGCATGCGGTATTCCTATGCACTCGCCTCGCTCGCGCTCGTCAAAGAGGCTGTCCGGCTGCGCGACGAGGGCCTGCCGATCGTCGGGTTCGACCTCGCCGGCGAGGAAGCCGGCTATCCCGCCATCCACCACAAGGCCGCGTTTCAATACGCCCACCGAAACTTCCTGCGCAAGACCGTGCACGCCGGCGAGGCCTACGGTCCGGAATCCATTTTCCAGGCCATCACCGAATGTCACGCCAACCGCATCGGCCATGGCACGTTCCTTTTTTCGGAGCAGGCCATAAAGCTCAAGGCTATCAAAGACAAGAAGTTATACATTGAGCAGCTGAGCGAATTCATCGCGAATCAGCGCATCACCATCGAAGTTTGCCCGACGAGCAATCTACAAACCATTCCCGAGTTCAAAACCCTAGCGGACCACCCTTTGCAGCAAATGATCGACAGCGGCCTGTCCGTCAGCATCGGCACCGACAACCGGTTGGTTTCCCGCACCACCCTGACCCAGGAGTTCCATTCGCTGGTACAGCATCTGGCGCTCTCCGACAGCCAGTTCCGCGACCTCGTGCTGGCCGGCTTCAAGCGCAGCTTCTTCCCCGGTCCGTTCGACGAAAAACGCACCTACGTCCGCCGCGCCATCGACCTCTACGACCGCCTCGCCGCGCAGCAACCCGGCGGGTAGGGCGGCTCGCCGAGCCGTCCGCCCCGCACGAATGGAAAGCGGTTGCATCCCCGCTGGAAAATACGTACACTCCGTTCCGGATTCAGCGGGGCGATATGGGATCGCCCGGCGTTTACCGATAGGAGGTTGGGCATGAAGAGGATACTACTGGGATTGGTGTTTGTGATGATGGTGGTTCCGTCGGCTTTCTGCGAAGAGCAGGAGCCCGATATGGACAAGGAAATGAAGCACCTGGAGCTGATGCGCAATCAGACAGGGTTTGATTTTGAGCAGCAAAACCGCAAGCTGGATCTCGAGCAGCGCCAACTGGAGCTGCAGGGACTTCGAATGAAGATAGAGCGCTCCGGGAATCATCAGAAAAACAACAAGGGACAATTATTTCTGCTCTGCGGCATCGTCCATGTCTTGATGGCGGTTTGGGTCTACCAGGATGTCCGCAAAAGGAATAACGGCAACGGCATATGGATTGCCATCACCCTGCTGGTCGGCTTTTTCGGCGCGGCGGTGTATGCCCTGATCCGCCTCGGTGATTGCAGGCGGAAGCAGGAAGAAGCGTAGTTCCAACATTCCTGCGACATCAACCGTCTACGACGGCCTTGCCTGTTCGTGCTTTCGCTCGTTTTCTATCGATTTTGAAGTTGGAGCGGTTTTGGCGAACTGCTAGCTTCACCGGCTTAAACAATTTCCATTAACCAAAAAGGACCATTGAAAATGAGAGCGTATAACTTTTCGGCAGGGCCGGCGATTTTGCCGGAAGAAGTATTGAAAGAAGCGCAAGCAGAGCTGTTCGATTATCAAGGAACCGGCATGTCGCTCATGGAAATGAGCCATCGCGGCAAGGAATACAGCGCGGTGCACGACGAAACGATAGCCAACATCAAGAAGCTGCTCAACATTCCAGCCGGCTACAGCGTACTCTTCATGACCGGCGGCGCATCCACCCAGTTCGCCCTGGTCCCGATGAACCTGCTCGGCGCAGGCCAGACGGCCGACTACACCAACTCCGGCGCATGGGCCTCCAAGGCGATTCAGGAAGCCAAGTTGCTCGGCGGCAAGGTCAACATTGCGGCCAACTGCGGCAAAGAAATCCCGACCCGCGTGCCGTCCATCGACGAATTGAAGCTGACTCCCGGCGCGGCCTATCTGCACATCACCTCCAACGAAACCATCTCCGGCGCGCAATGGAAGGTGTTTCCCAAGCACGAAACGCTGATCGCCGACATGTCGTCCGACATCCTTTCCAAGCCGCTCGACGTCTCCAAGTTTGGATTGATCTATGCCGGTGCGCAGAAAAACCTCGGCCCGGCCGGCGTCACGTTGGTGATCATGAAGGACGAGCTGGCCGAGCGTTGCCCGGAAACCGTGCCGACCATGTTCCGCTACAAGACGCACATTGCCGAAAACTCGCTCTACAACACCGTGCCGACCTTCCCGGTCTACATCCTCTGCCTCGTCACCCGCTGGCTGCTGGCCAAGGGCGGGCTCGAAGGCATGCAGAAGCAGAATGCCGAAAAGGCGGCCAAGCTCTACGCCGCGATCGACGGCACCGGATTCTACACCGGCACCGCCGTGAAGGAGTACCGTTCCGACATGAATGTCACCTTCCGGCTTCCTTCCGAAGCGCTGGAAGACCAGTTCATTGCAGAGGCCTCCAAGTTGAAGCTCAAGAGCCTGAAGGGACACCGTTCCGTCGGCGGCATCCGCGCCTCGATCTACAACGCCTTCCCGCCAGCGGGAGTCGATGTGCTGATTTCGTTCATGAAAGAGTTTGAAGCGAAGAACGGATAGCCGTATAAACCCGCTTCTTTTTTGGGCACCGATAGTTCAATGGATAGAATAGTGGCCTCCGAAGCCATTGATCTGGGTTCGACTCCCGGTCGGTGCACCATTTTGATTGAAACGTGAAAAGTGAAACTTGAAACGTGAAATAGACTCCTTCACGCCTCACGCCTCACTGGTCACTCACCAAAGGTAGATCCATGGCAGACAAAACACTCGAAAACATTCAAATCGATGGCGCAAACCTTTGGAAAGAGGAGCACTTCACCGACCTAAAGGTGGGCAACATCCGCAAGCTGACCCCGATCAAGCTCGACGGCACCGAAGACGAATCGCGCACTGCGGTCTACTCTGCCACCACCAACATCATGACCCCCGGCGGGGCGCTTCCCATCTCCGGCGAAATCGAAGCCACCACCCTGTCCGAAGCCGTCAAAAACTTCCCGGCCGCCATCAACGCCGCCATCAAGCAGCTACAGGAAGAGATGATCCGCATGCAGCAGGAGCAAGCCTCGCAAATCATCACCCCCGACCAGCTGCGCGGCAAGGGCAACATCATCATCTAGCAGATTCCGCTAATTTATAGCAGGGAAACATCCAGTGCCTGGAACTATCCGGGCGCTGGTTTTTTTTGCACAAAAACACGTATAACATACTCCGTAATACATGCTTAAAATGATCCCGTATTATACATTAAAATATTCACAACTTATTGCTGTTCAAATATTAAAAACAGCGATAAAACCGAGTTGTCGGAACAAGGGAGAGAAGCATGAAACATTAAATTGCCCGGCATAGGGCAGAAACGGGGGTAGCCATGAAAGCACAAGCATTTCGCATCGCGCTGCTGACCGCAGCCATCAGTTGCTTTGCAACCGGTCAACTCTATGGTTTTGGCGATCTGGACTATGGAGACTGTCCCGATGTACAGGGCGGTTCAGGTTTTAACACCCTATACGGCAATAATGGGGCATTTCATTCAAGGTTTCCTAGCTATATCTTTATGGGAGGCTTATCCGATCAGGATTCCGATGGTCAGCCCGATGTTCAAGCGCTAGGGGATGATCTCAACGGAATACCTGACGACGAGGATGGCGTTGTCTTTAAATCGTTGTTGGTTGTTGGCCAGCCACTGTTTATTGATGTAACCGTTTCAGCAAATGGCCAGCTTGATGTGTGGCTCGATGTCGACAACAGCGGAACATGGACCGCAGGCGATTATGTTTTCAACGGCGCGGTTGTGAGTGGATTCAATGCCCTCAGCATACCTATTCCTCTTGGCATAACCCCTGGCCCAAACTATATGCGCTTCAGGTTTACTTCTAACGCCAGCGTCTACTCAGGCGGCGTCCCGGTTCCATACGGCGGTGCCAACGATGGAGAGGTCGAAGACTACAAGGTGTGGATCGAGCAGGGGGTCGACGAGAACAAGATGCACTATCCGCAATATCCCGATCCCGATGGATGGGATGTCCGGGCAGGCAACGCCCCCTACGACCAAAAACAGAAGGTGCTGGCCGACGACTTTCTCTGCACCTCCAACGGGTTGATCAACCAGATCACCTTCTGGGGATCGTGGTTCAACGACGAATATGAGAGCCAGCATCCCTTCCAAGGCATCACTAACATCCATCTGAGCCTGCATGCGGATATTCCCGATCCCGATGAAGAGGGCCCCGAATATAGCAAGCCCGGCCAATTGCTCTGGGAACGCAACTTCGATCCATTTGCGCCGCCGCCAAACTGGGTTGTTTCAGCTCCGGTCGAGGAAGAACCGTCATGGCAGGGCTGGTACGATCCCAACCTCGGGGAAGCCATAACCAACAACCACCAGCACTATTTCCGCTACGAGGTCGAGATCCCGGAGGATGAAGCCTACTACCAAACCAACGGCACGATCTACTGGTTGGATATCTCGGTCGAAACCCTCTACGGCATGTGGGGATGGAAGACTTCCCGCTCGCCGCATTTCAACGATGACGCCGTGTGGGCGGATCTGCCCGTGTTAAATCCCTCCCAGTGGAAAGAACTGCGCGACCCGATCTACGGCAACTCGCTCGACCTCGCCTTCATCATCAATGGAAAACAACCCGAACCGGAAACCGACTGGGGCGATGCGCCCGACCAACCGTATCCAACGTTGGCCATCAACAACGGTGCCAACCACACGATCGTGGCCGGTATGTTCCTTGGCGCGGGGATTGACGCCGAACACGACGGACAACCCAATGCCAATGCGACGGGCGACGACCTGAACATCAACGGTCTGGGTGGAATCCCGTTCCCGCCCGGTGACGAGGACGGCGTGGCCTTTACACCATTGGTTCCCGGCTTGTCCGCCACCATCACCGTAATCGCGTCGGTGGCCGGAAATCTGGATGCATGGATCGACTACAATGCCAACGGCAGCTGGGGCGACCCGGGTGAACAGCTCCTTGGCGGAACCATTGCGCTGGGCGCGGGTGTCAATGTCATCAACATAACCGTGCCGGCCGGAACCGTGCCGGTTCTTTCGACCTTCGCACGCTTCCGCTACAGCTCGACCGGCGGACTTTCGCCCACCGGCCCGGCATCGGATGGCGAAGTCGAGGACTACAAGGTTTCGATCGACGACCCCATCGACTGGGGCGACGCGCCGGATCCGACCTATCCGACCCTGTCTGGCAGCCTGGGAGCCGCGCATCTGATCGGTGGCCCCTTCCTCGGCTTGACGGTAGATCCTGAGTTTGACGGGCAACCTTCGGCGTTGGCTGACGGCGACGACCTCGACCTCCAAGGCGACGACGAGGATGGCGTCACCTTCCTAACGCCGATCATTCCCGGTTCAGTAGCCCAAGTCGGCGTGGTATTGGGTGGAGTGCCGTCTGCGAGTCTCGATGCATGGATCGACTTCAATGCCGATGGTATCTGGGGTGTTGGAGAACAGATATTCAGTGGTGCGGGTCTCGCTCTGGGCAATAATATTCTCTTCTTCCCGGTGCCCGCTGGCGCAATACCGTCGACGAATACCTTTGCCCGCTTCCGCGTCAGCAGCGCAGGCGGACTGGCACCAACCGGCTATGCACAGGACGGCGAAGTGGAGGACTACATGGTCTTCACTGAAGATGAGCAGTCCATCGACTGGGGTGATGCCCCCGACTCGATCAGTACGCCGTACTATCCAACGCTGCAAGCCCACAACGGTGCGCACCACGTCATCCTTCCCGGCATGTTCCTAGGCAACCAAGTTGATCCCGAACCGGATGGCCAGCCGACCAACTCGTCCGACGGGGACGATCTCGACATCCTCTACCCGTCGTTGGGTGACGACGAGGATGGCGTGGTTCTGACCTCGCTGCTCATGCCCGGCGGCTACGCGACGGTGGATGTGATTGCGTCGATGGCTGGAGCGCTGGACGCATGGATCGACTTCGGCAACGACGGCAGCTGGGCGCAAGCCGGCGACCGGATCTTTGCCGGACAAGCGCTGGCTGCCGGCACCAATTCGCTGACCTTCGCGGTTCCACTCAACGCCGCCCAGAAGAATCCCGCATACTCCCGCTTCCGCTTTAGCAGTGGGGGCGTTGCTTCCTATACGGGACTTGCGCTCGATGGTGAAGTCGAGGATCACGAATACATCATTCAGACGATCACAGGAGGAGGATCCGACCGGGGCGATGCGCCCGACAGCTACCTGACGCTCAATGCCAGCGGCGGACCTAGCCATACGATTGTTCCCGGCGTCATGCTCGGAGCCATCGTCGATAGCGAACCGGACGGGCAACCCACGGCGGCAGCCAACGGCGATGACACCGATGCCCTCTACGTCGCCCTGGGCGATGACGAGGACGGCGTCTCCTTCACTTCGAAGATCGTGGCCGGCACCAATGCCTCCGTCAGTGTCGTGGTCGGCGTATCGGGCGGCAAGCTCGATGCATGGGTCGATTTCAATGCCGATGGCGATTGGCTCGATGCCGGCGAAAAGATATTCGCGGCGCAGCCGGTAGGGGCAGGCATCAACAACCTGACCTTCGGCGTGCCGCAGCCGACCGCACTTGGCTCGTCGTTCGCCCGCTTCCGGATTTCGTCGGCAGGTGGACTCGGCGTAGGCGGTGCTGCGAGTGACGGCGAAGTGGAGGACTATGCGGTTGAGCTCTACCAGCCTGTGCCCGTGCCGGACATCGAGATCACCAACCTGTTCTTCAAGGTCTCTAACACGGTGGCACAGGTTGAATGGAACGCCCAAAGCAACATCACCTATCAGGTCCAAAGCTCCACCAACCTAACGACCAACGTCTGGGTCGATGTAGGCGGATGGCTCCTCGGCCCCGTCAACTGGCAGACCAATTCCGCGGCACCGGCGGCGCAGTTCTACCGTGTCACCGCCCCGTGGACCCCATAGTTCCAATCCCCGGAAAAGGGTAAGGCGCCCCGCGAGGAGCGCCTTTCTGCTTTCCAATGATTGGGACTTTCTACCAGAAGACCACGTAGAGCGCGACGGTCAGCGCGCAAACGCCAAGGCCAAGGATTAGCGCGCCCTTGGACGAGGTCAGGTCCATCTTGGTGTTGTGCGCGAATACCACCTTCTGCTGCTTGAAGAGCAGTCCGTATAGGGTCATGACGGCCAACACGGCGATCAGCGAGAAGGACATGGCATACAGGAAGTTGTAGTTTCCCCAACTCGTCGGCCAGAAGGTTGTTTCGAACCATTTGCTGGTCAGTATGCCGTAGAAGATCGGATTGGCGACCAAGCCGATAACGCCGGCCCATTGGGCGGAGGTGCGGTTGAGCAGGCCATAGATGAAGACGGCCAGAATGCCGGTGGACACATAGCCCTGGAACTCCTGGATGAAGGCAAAGATACTGCTGTTGTTGGCCAGCATCGGTGCGCACACGCAACCGATCACCACAAACACGCCGATGAAGATGCGCCCCATGGAAACGAGTTTGAACTGGGAGGCCTTCCGGTCGAGGTAGCGCTGGTAGACATCCATCGTCAGCAGGGTCGACGCCGCGTTGAGCACCGCCGCCAGCGACGAAACGATCGCGCCAAGCAGCGCGGCGATGACGAACCCGAGTATGCCCTTGTTGCGGGGAATGAGCTTTGTGATCAGGAGACCCAGCGCAGAGTCGTATTTATAGGAGTTCAGCGCCACTTCCTGAACCGGCGCGCCCCGCGCAACGACGGTGTCGTTGTATGCGCTGATTTCCGCCGCCTTTCCAGGGTGCGCGATCGCCCATTTTGCATCCAGCTTGAATACCTGGGTCGAGGCCGGGTTGGCTACGGCCTGCTCATACGCGGCGAGCGGGTTGCCCGCTTCTCTTTCCATGTCCGGGCTGAACAGGTTGAAGGCGATGATGCCCGGAATAACAATCACAAAGGGGATGATCAGCTTGAGGAATCCGGCAAGCACCAAGCCTTTCTGGCCTTCCGCCAGCGACGCGGAACCGAGGATGCGCTGGGTGATGTATTGGTTCAGGCCCCAGTAGTAGAAGTTCGGAATCCAGATGCCCAGCAGCAGGATCGGCCACGGCATCGACGGGTTGCTGCCCATGTGCATGGCGGTGTCGTTGAGGTGGCTGAATTTTTCGAGGATGCCGGCATCCTGTGCAACCGTCGCCTGTGCACCGGTTGCGGTGACCAGCTGGGCCACATCCGTTCCGCCGAGGGCGAGGACGGCAAAATAGGTGATGACTCCCCCGCCGATGATCAGCGCGGTACCTTGGATCAAGTCGGCCCATGCGCAGGCCTTCAAGCCACCGACGGCCACGTAGAGGGCGGCCATGCCGCCGAGCGCCCAGCAGCACCCGGCCAGCGAGAGGTTGACATCGTAGACAAACATGAGTTGTTTCAGGGTAAGCGCGCCGGCATAGATGACGCCGATCAAGCTCACGCCGATGAGGATCAGCATCATCGAGAGCGTCATGATGAGCCGCGCCCAATGGTTGTAGCGGAGTTCAAGAAATTCCGGAATGGTGGTAATGCCGGAACGGAGGAAATAAGGGAGCAACACGAAGGCCACGACAACCAAGGTGATCGCCGCGATCCATTCCCAGCTCGAAACCGACAGGCCGTAGAGACCCGCGCCCTGTCCCGACATGCCCACGAACTGTTCCGCGGAAATGTTGGCCGCGATCAGCGAAAACCCGATCAGCCACCACGTCAGGCCGCGCCCCGCCAGAAAGTAGTCGGACGCACCGGACTCACCATGCGTATCCTCGCCCTTCGACTTGTACAGCCCGACGCCGATCACCGTGATGATGAAAGCCACGAACACAATAATGTCCCACATTCCCATTTCGTTCCTCCTTGCAGTTTCTTCAACAGTTCCAAGTAAAACGCAGTTTGCCTATGCAAGCTGCCTCGCCATCTTCCAAGACCCATGCCATGCATCTAAAAACGGATCATTGGCGAAAGATGGTATCCAATTATATGTTAAATATCCAGCGGTCTTTCAATCCGCATTGCAAACGCTGATCCAAACCCGCATATAATACGAAGTCTCCCATCCCAGACCATAGGGAAATGGGGCAAACAGATGGACGATTCGGGCAGGAGGTGCTTTTTTTATTACATTATACGAATCGGCGATTATATCCGCGCTCCACTCCTTCCAGATGATGGCGAGCGGTACGCCCGCGACATGCGTGCCCGGCTTGGTTGACAATGATCCGGCATGTGTGCAACGCTTTTTTAAGCCTTTAGATCCTAATACGACCCGGATTGAACCATAGTGACAACAAGCAACGAATATATTGCGGAGATTCTCCAGGGAGCTGGCGTACTTGGCGACGAAGAAGCC